>JAHFCD010000181.1 GCA_023249695.1 Elusimicrobiota bacterium | reverse complement strand
AGTCGGGTAGTTGCCGTCGGAGGGCTTGGCGAACACCTTCAGGCCGACCACGGTCGGGCTCGAAAGGAAGGGAAGCTGCAGATTATTGGGCGTCGCCGCGAAGTCGGCGCCCATCTGGAAGCCGAAGGCCAATTTGCGGCCCGACGGCACGCCGTTGAGGCTGACCGTGAAGTAGTAGCGGCGGGAAACGGAGCCGATCGCCGCCTCGGTACCGGCGTTGAGCATCGCCCGCGCCGGCAGGCCGCCGCCCGGCGGGACGAACGAGTTGCTCGAAATCAGGATGTCCGTCGCCGTCGAGAACACGACGTCGCCATTGTCCCGCCACAGCGACGCCGAGAGCAGGTTCGCCGGAGCGTCCGCGAACATGTTGAGCGTGAACGTGCCCAGCGACGTGCCGCCCGGGAAGGAGGTCAGGTCCGTGTAGAGCACCGGCACGTTCGAGCTCGTCGCGTCGACGGAGGCCGGGGCGGTGGAGACGGCGAGGACGGCGACGCCGCCGATCGCGCCCGCGAAGCCCTGCGCCATGCCGGCCGCGGGAATGTCGAGGGTGCGGATCTCGCTCGTCGCGGCGAGGCCGTCCCAGTTGATCCAGGAGAGGTTGAGCTTGCCCCCGTTGTTCCGGTACCCAGCCCAGCGGAGCACGGGGACCTGCTGGCTGTTGGAGCCGCCCGTCAAATTGACGGCGGCGCTCCACGCGCCGGCGGTGTTGACGCTTTCCTTTATGTTCACGGTCGTGACGACCGTATCGGAGCCCTGCCAGACCACGTACATCTTATCGGTGGAGTCCACGGCGATCGACGGCGCGTACGCCGACGCCGAGGCGACCGGAGAGATGTTGACGTAGGAGGACCAAGCGCCGCCGGCGGCGGACTTGCTGGCGTACTTCACCTGGAAATTCGCGAAGGTCAGATCCTGGCCGACCCAGGCGAGATGAAGCTTGTTGGCGGAGTCCACCGCCAGGCTCGGGAGCTGCTGGTCCTTGTTGCTGCCCGTCAGGTCCACGACGGTCTGCAGCCCTCCCCAGCCTCCGCCGGTGACCGACCGCGACGAGTAGACGATCAGCGAAGGCGGATACTGGGTGGCGGTGCAATAGGACGGGCCGCACTGGTCGGAGACCACGTGTACGATGTTGTTGCCGTCGATCGCCAGGGCCGGGTGCATCAAGCCCTCGGTGGTGGTCCCGTTGCCGCCCGGCAAAGTGCTGTAGCTGCTCCAGAAAGAGGTCGCGGGCGTGTAGGACGAATAGCGCACGACGTAGCCGTAGGAATAGCCGGCCGGGGCGCCGGTGTCCTGGCCCGCCCACACCACGTGGACGCCGCCGTAGCCGTCCACGGCGATCTTCGGGGGATTCTCGTAGCCGGTGTAAGGATAGGCGCCCGCCATGAACGTGAAGCCGGACCAGGACGAGCCGGGCATCGACGCGGACATGACGCCGATCCGCCCGGCCGTGCAGCTGCTGCCCGGCGTATTGCTCGTGAAGGCGAGCCAGAGCTTGTCGGATGAATCGATCGCGAGGGCGGGGTTGCTCAGGCCGCTCGTGCAGCCGGTGGCATCCACGGGCGAGCCGGTCGTGTTCGTCCAGGTCGCGCCGTTATTGGTCGAGCGCGCCACGAACACCCGGTTGCTGCCGCTGAACTTCTCCATGTGCGCCATGAAGAGATCGCCGCCGGAAGAACGGACCATGGTCTGGCCCTGGGGCGGGCTGGCCTGGGGCGATCCGCTCGAGGCGACCACCACCCCGGCGGCGAAAGGCACCTGATACTTCGCGACGAAAATCTGGTTCACCGCGCCGGGATTCGTGTGGCCGACCGCATAAGCCTTCCCGCTGGACGTGTCGACGGCGAGGCCCCAAAAAACGTCCGTGCCCGATCCCGCGTTATACGTGGCGGACGCTTTCACGACGAGGCTGTAATCGATCTCGGCCAGCCACGCGTTGTCGCTTTGACCGGTCGTGAACAGCGAGCCGGCCACGAACAGGCGGTCGGCGGTGGCCCGGATGGCGTTGCCCAGCGCGTTGCCCGCGTTGGGGCTCGGGAAGGACACCGAACCGATGGGAGCGAGGCTGGGGCTGTATTTGGCGAGCCAGACGTCGACGATGGCCCCCGCGTTGTTGATGATTCCGGTGACGTAAATATTCCCGTCGGCGCCGACGGTGATCGCGCGCGCGTTGTCCGTGTTGCCGCCGCCTCCCGCCACCGCCCGGCTCGCGATGAAGACGAAGTTCGGATCGAACTTGGCGAGGATGATATCCGGCGACGTGAGGTTGTTCGGCGGCGCGTCGCCGGCGACGTAGAAGTTGCCGCCGGGGTCGCGCGCCAAGCCGTGGGCGTAGTTCAGGAGAAAACCGTTATTGAAGGTCCGGCTCGACACGAAGGCCAGCGACGAGGTGAAGCGCGCGAGAAGGATCTTCGAAGAGGAGGGCCCGGTGGAGGTGTTGGTCACGTACACGTCGCCGCCGGGCACGAGCACCATGCCGAAGGCGACGTCGACGTTCGTGAACACCGGCACGGGGAAGTTGACGCTGCTGATCAGGACCAAGGAGCTCGTGAACTTCCCCATCCACAGGGACGAGCCCTGGCCGGGGACGGACGAGGTGCCGGTCACGTAGACGTTGCCGACGCCATCCAGGGCGACGCCCCGGGCCGAGTCTTCGCCGTTGCCCGAGCCGTTGAGGGTCCGGCTCGAGATGACGGTGAGCGTCGACTCGTTCCACTTGCTCACCCAGATGTCGTTGCCGCTGGCGGCCGTGCTGGAATGACCGACGATGAAGAGATTCCCCAGCCCGTCGCGCTCGACGGCGAAGGCCCGGTCATGCGCGCCGCCCGTCAGCGTCGCGGTGCTCAGCAGCGGGAGGCTGACAGCGTTCGCCGGAGACGAGAAAAGCGCCAGCGCCAGCCCGAAGGCTGCGAGGAGGGCGAACGGCTTGAACGGAGTGCGGCGGGCGTGGCTTTTCTCGGTGGTCACGGTCTCGGTGTTCCGTGATACGAACGTCGGCTACGGCTGAGTATATACCCTTATTACGACAAACGCCAGGTGATATGCGTCACATGACGATTTTAATTCAAGCTTGCGCCAGCTCCTTGCGGCGGGCCTCGGCGACCGCGCGCAGCGTGCGCGCGACGGTCGGGTTCTTCTTCAGCATGCGCGTAAAATCCTGGGCGTGCAGCGCGAACAGGCGCGAGGACTTGGTCGTGCGCACGGTCGCGGTGCGGGGCTGGCGGAAAAGCAAAGACATCTCGCCGAAAAACTCCCCCGGCTTCAGGTTCGCGACGGGCTTATCCCAACCTTTCTTCGTCACCGACACGCCGCCCTCGTAGATCAGGTAGAAGCCGTCCCCGGGATCGCCCTCGGCGCACACGACGGCGCCCTTATCGAAGCGCACGAGCGCCATATAGGGAAGCACGCCGGACAAATCCTTGAGCGAGAGCTTGGAAAAAAAGCCCATCTTCTTGAGGCCCTTCTCGAGCCACAGGTACTCCTCTTCGCCCATCCCGTCCAATACGATTCCGTCCATGCGCGGCCTCCCCGCTTCAGTATTCGTACGCGACGCCGATCAGGTAGTTCATCGCGCGGTACGCGTACGAGTAATTCTTCTGATACTTGTGGTTCGACGCCGCCCAGAGGATGTTCGTGCGGAAGGTCATCGTGAGCTTGGGCGCGATCGGATAGCCGTACGCCACCGAGAACGTGTAGCGGTCGTGCTGCTGCTTCGATGAGCCGTACACGCCGACCTCGTCCTGGACGAGGCGGCCAAGATAGTTCTGCCGCGTCCAGCGGAAGGACGCTGAGGTCCAGACCGGAGCCTTCTTGTCCCCCCACGTCAGCGCGGCTCCCGGACCGGCGCCGACGGTCCAGTAGCTGTAAGAGTCGCCGAGGAACTTGGCGAAGGTCGCGTCGAAGCTGTTCTGGTTCGAGGTGTTGTAGGAGAAGTTCAGGCCCAGGCTCAGGTCGAGGCGCCCCTCGTCGCCGAACACGCTCACCGGGATCGGGCGCGCGACGGCGCCGCCGAGGGACTGGAGGTAATCCCGGCGCCCGACGTCCTGGAACTGCCCGTTCGACTGCACGATCCTCTGGTCCAGAAAGTCCTTATAAAGGAGGGAGTACGAGCCGGACAGGATCACCTTCGGCTCGTCCATGGGCCACGGGCGGCTGCCGGAGACCGAGGCCTGCCAGTTATAGGTGTCGAGAGTGTGCTTCGAGGCGAGCTCGCGCCCCAGGGGGCTGCCGAACGGATCCACGCCCGAGCGCGACTCGAGAGACTCGTAGCTCGGGAACCGCACCCGGAACACGTCGAAGCCGGCGCGCCAGGCGAAAGGCTCCTTGTAGACGTTCTCGAGTTCGACGCCGGCGGAGATCTTCTCGTAATCGAACAGGCCCTTGCCCCAGGACTCGTCGCGGGTCTCCTTGAGGAACTCGCGCTTGTAGCCGGCCGACGGCTTCACGCGCCAGGTCGAGTCCTCGAGCTTGCGGATTCCCGTCACGGACACGGCGTGGTCCATCTGCTGCTGGAACAAGGTCCCCGCGGCGACGCCGTCGTCCACGCCCTTCGTGCCGCGGTAGGAGAGGCTGTACACGGGCAGCAGGCTCCAGCGCTCGCTGAGCTTGGCCACGCCCGCCGCGGTGACCGCCGCGTTGCCGCCGAGGTTTCCGCGCTGGCCCTGGAAGAAGTACTGGCCGCCCGCCAGCGACGCGTTGAACACCGGCGTCCACTCGACCGCGGAGGCGGGAAGGGCGGCGGCGAGCAGAGCGGCGGCGAGTCCGAGGGGTTTTCGCACGAGGGGACGCTTACGGGATCAGCCCTGATTGAATGAAAATCTTCGGCTCGACGACAAGGTCTATCTTGCGGCCGCCGAACTCGGAGGCCGTCACGATGGTCTGGAAGTTCCAGTTGAGCAGGGCCGTCTTGAACGCGGTCCCGCCGAAGCCGGCCGCGGCGAAGTCGCTCGTCCGCGCGACCTTGCCGGCGTCGCTGATGACGTAGCTGTCGTACTTCTCCCACACGCTGCCGTCGCCGTTGGCGGCGTACACGACGTCGTGGAAGATGCCCTCGCCGATCTCGTTGTAGGTGCACTCCGGCGGCGCGCACGCCGGGGAGTTCTGCACCGTGGTCAGGTTCGTGAAGGCCGGAGCGAGGGGCTGGCCCGCTTTCATGTTCTGGATGTTCACGCCGGCCCAGCTCTGATGGCTCACGCCGTTGAAGGTCAAATTATAGTTGTCATACAGCGTCGTGAAGAACGGCCGCCCCGCGGCCAGGGAAATGAAGCTCGCCGTCGCCGGGTCGTACGCGGCCGTCACCTCGTCGCCCACGTAGACGTTGTTATTCAGGTCGACCTGATGACCTCCGCTCGTGACCTCGAGCATGTTGTCCTGCGTGTTCGAGCGGCCGGTCCGGTAGGAGGTCATGAAGTAGCCGCAGGCCGCGTCGAGGCAGCCCGTGATCTGGCGCAGCGCGACCGCCATGTCGGCCGGCAGGGACTGGTTGAAGGTGCCGTGATAGAAAAAATAGTCGAAGCGGGCGTCGCGCTCGTTGAGCACGACGAGCTTGAACTGGTCGGCGGCGGGGCGCACGATGTACTCCTCGATGCGCACGCGGTTGCCGTTGACGTCGATGAGCGCCTTGCCCTCCTGGAACTCGGCGAGCTTGCTCTCCTCGGCCGCCGCGGCCTGGACCTCCTCCTTGCTCATGCGCAGGTC
>JAHFCD010000180.1 GCA_023249695.1 Elusimicrobiota bacterium | reverse complement strand
GTTCGCCCCGGCGGGGGCGCCCTGGCCGGCTTGAAAGATCGTCGACGGCAGGGCGATCAGGGGGGCGCGGCCGTTGGCGAAGTGATAGAGCCCCAGCGCGTCCCTGTTGCCCGGGTCGCGCTCGAGCAGCTGCTTGGCGGCCATCGCCGCCAGCTTGTAGTCCCCAAGCTCATTGGCCGAGTGACCGAAGCCCAGCATCGCGTCGTTATTTTCGGGATCGATGCGGATGGCGTCCTCATAGTCGTGCAAGGCGGTCTTGAAATCCTTGCGCTGATAGGCGCCCTTGCCGCTCTCGTTGTACGGCCAGGGCTGGTCGCCGATGCTCCGGCCGAGGTTTCGGTAGTAATCCTCCTCCCCTCTCGTGCGGCGCTCCTTCGTCGGATCTCCCGCGGCGCCGGCGGGGTTGGTCGGATTGCTTGTTTTCGGGGTTTGATCGGGCTTGGGGCGAGGCTCCACTCGATCGCGGCCGATCCCGGCGAGAATCGCGATCGCCTTCTGGAACTCGGGATCCCCATGGAGATTGAGCAGGTCCGGGTCGCTCTTGATGAAGGCGTCCATCTTCGCGAAGTCGCTCCACAAGCTGCGATTGATTCGTCCGGCCTCGGGGTAGCGGAGGAACACCGCCTCCTGCTCGGGCGTCAGCTTCGGCCGGGCCGAGGCCGGATCGCCCGCGCGCGCGGCGCCGGCGGCGAGAAGGACAGTCACCGACACGACGACAAATCGAAGCGCGCGCGCCCTCATGACCGGAGTGTAGCCCTGGACCCCTTGATTTGTCAAGGCACCGGGGCTATACTCCGTCCGAGAGGTACCGATTATGAAATCCCTCATGCTCGCGATCGTCGCAGCCGCCGCCCTCGCCGCCCCCGCTCGGGCGCTGTCCCCTCAGGCCGAAGCTTTCGTGCGCAAATCCGGCCTCGATCCCGCTTCCGCCGCCGTGCGTTTAGCGGAATCCGACGGGACGATCACCACGATGTACCGGGACGACGAGAAGAAATTCAGCCTTGAATCGTTGGCGCTCGAAGGCGCGAAGAACGGCGTGAAGGCGTTCGTGGCGACCCGGGGCTTCATCCACAAGCTTCAGACCGACTACGCGAGCACCCCGTTCCTGACGGTCGGCTACGACGGCCTCTATCTGACCATGGAAGAACGGAAGCTGGCCACGCGCAAGATGCTCGAATAGGACAGACGACGCGCCCACAGCCGGGCTGGCTCGATCGCGGCCGCGGGGTCCTAGTGACCCGCGGCCGTCGCGTTTAGGAGGGGCCGCTGGACTAGCGGATCACCAAAGAATTGATGAAGTGGTTGACGTCGGACGACTGGGCCGTGCCGGCAGGTCCATTATAAACGACATAGAACCGCTGATGCCCCTTTATCACATAGTAGCTGCGTGCATCTCGGCGGTTGAAATTCCCCACAACTTCGACAGAGATGAAATCCTGAGCGCGTTTCCAGGATATGTTCGTCCATTTCCCACCATCCAAGGAGCGCGCCCCCATTTCCACTCTGCGCTGAAGTAATGCCTCGGGGTTGGACATGTCTACATCCTGGGGCTCGGTTAATGTTTGGATAAGGAAAGAGCGCGAGCTTTCGAAAAGAACGTAGCTCCGCAGCGTGTACGCCGTGCCGGCGGGTGACTTTTCCGCCCTTTCCTGGTATTGAGGGAAGGCCGGCATTTCGGCGGTGAAGCTGCCGTCGGGCCCGGAAATCGCGGCCCACTCCGCCCCTTGGACGGGGGCGGGCGGCGTCTGAGCCGCGGCGAAGGTCTGCCGCATCTGTCGAGCGGCCGCGGTGGCCATTTCACCCGCTTGAAAGAGCTGCTGCTCGAAAGCCCCGGCATGGGCGCTGATGGAGATAAAAAAGAGGCCGACCCCCGCGAGGGTAATTTTTTTCAGGGCACCGATGCTTTTGAGCTCGTGATCGTTCATTGATTAATCATACCGGAACGGCCCAACTCGTCCCAGGGCCGAAGGGGCACCCGGTCGCGGGCTTTAGGCCTACAGCAGGCGAGCGGCCAGCCGGGCCGACTCGATGGCGGCCGCGGGGTCCAAACGACCCGCGGCCGCCGCGTCGTAGGCGGTGCCGTGGGCGGGAGAGGTCCGCACGAAGGGTATCCCGACCGTCCAGTTGACGCCCGCCAGGCCGCCCAAAGCCTTCAGGGGAATCAGGGCCTGGTCGTGATACAGGCAGACCAGGCCGTCATAGGCGCCTTCGACGTGCAGGCGCCAGGCCGAGTCGGCGGGAAGGGGACCGTCCAGGCCGAGCCGGGCGGCGAGCGGAGCGAGCAGATCGCGCTCCTCGGTTCCGATCAGCCCCCCCTCGCCCGCATGCGGATTAAGACCGCAGAGGGCGAGGCGGGGTTTCCGGAGACCGAGCTTGCGCAAGGCGTCGGCGAGGGTCGCCGCGCACGCGGCGATCGCGCGCGCGTTGAGCCTTCCCGGCACTTCCTTTAGAGGGACATGGCGCGTGGCGATCGCGCACCACAGGCCGCGCGACGGCACGCCGAGGACCATCTGCGCGTCGGGCCTACCGGCGAAGTCGGCCAAGCGTTCGGTATGATCGCGCCACGGATAGCCGGCCGACGACCACGAGGTCTTCGAAATCGGGGCGGTGACGACGCCGCCGGCCAGGCCCCGGGCGACGAGGCTGAGGGCCTCCTCGAAGGACGCGGCCGATATTTTTCCGCCGGCTGGAGTGGGACGGCCGGGACGGGGAGGCGGGAGGCCGAGGCCGGTGTCGCGAATCGGCCCGTCGGAGGGCCGCCACCCGGCCCGGCGCCAAACCGACTTTTCCCCGACGAGCACCGGCGTCACGCCGGCCGGAAGAGCCCCGGCGCGAAGGGAAGCCAACGCGCCGCGGGGGCCGACGCCCGCGGGATCGCCGCAGGTGAAGGCGAGAGTCTTAGAGGGTCGCGGGGAGGTTGCGCTCAATCGTCGCCTTGTCGCGCAGCCCCTTCACGAATTCTTCGACCTTCTTCTGGAAGCCCGCGCCGCCGAGGAAGTTCGCGAGCTCGTCCTTGAATTTGTCGAACTCGGGCTTCTCGGCCGCGCGCTTCTCGGTGACGCGGATCATGTTGTAGCCCGACTCGGTGTAGATGGGCCCGGCCGTGTCGCCGACGCCCAGCGCGAAGGCGGCCTTCTCGAGCTCGGGCGGCGCCACGCCGCGCAGGACGTAGCCCAGGTCGCCGCCGCGCGCGGCGCTCTCGGGATCCTCGGAATCCTCTTTGGCCACTTTCGCGAAATCCTCGCCGGCGTCGAGCCTCTTCTTCACGGCCTCGATCGTCTTCAGCGCCCGCTTCTTCTCGTTCTCCGAGGCGCCCGGCGACAGGCGGATGAGCACGCGCTGCACGCGCACGCGCTCGGAGCTGAGGGACTTGATCTGTCCGGCGACCTCGCGCAGGGCCATGCCCTCATCCTCGTCCATGCCCGCCGGCATCCCGGTGCTCTTGCTCTCGATGTAGCTCGAGATCTTGGCGAAGTAGGCGCGCGCCTCCGCCTCGGTCGGCGGGACCATCTTGGCCTTCACGGCGTCGTCGATCGTCTTGCGCGCCAGGATCTGGTGGGAGAGGCGGTCGCGGAACTTGCCGAAGTCGAGCCCCTCGCCCTTGAGCTGCAGCGAGAACGCGGCTTCCGCCTCGGCCTCGGACAGGTTGTTGCCGTGCTCGTCCTTCTTGAAGCGGGCCTTGATCTCGTCGACGGCGTTGTCGATCTCGCGCTCGCGGACCTTGATCTTCAGCTTGGTCCCTTCCTGAATCAGGAGCTCGCGGTCGATGAGCTGCTCGAGCGTGCTCTCCTTGAGCTTGCGCAGGTTGGCGGGATCGGCCATCGCGGCGGGATTGGTCTTGCTCCAGTACTCCATGGCCGTGTTCGCTTCCTTCTGGTACTCGGAGAGAAGAATCGGGGTGCCGTTGACGACGGCGACGGTGTCTTCCAGGAGCTTGGCGGCGGCGAATTGGGGCAGCGCGAGAAGCGCGGCGGCGGCAAACGCCTTAACGGAACTGTTCATCGACGACCTCCACCGGGAATTTCGTTTGAATCGACTGCAAATGAACGTCCAGCTTCTGCTTCTCGAGAAGACGCGCCACGCGGGCCCGCCCATCCTGAAGGGACACCTTCTTTTCGCCGTCCTTGCGCAGGACGTGGTAGCCGAACTTGCTCTTCAACGGGCCGCCGATCTCTCCGACGCGCATGCGGAAGACGACCTCTTCGAGCTCAGGGATGACTTCGCCGTAGAGGGACGTCGGCAATTTTCCGCCGTCCGAGGCGGTCGCGGCGTCGAGCGACTCCTCCTTGGCGACCTTGACGAAGTTGGCTCCCGCCCGCAGGCGCTTGGCGACCGCGGCCGCGGCTTCGGGCGTGCCGAGCAGGACGTGGCGCATGTCCACCTCGACGGGGTGCTTGATCAGGTAGTCGCGCACGTCGGCCTCGTCGACCTTCAGCTCGCCGCGTTTGCGCAGGTCCTCGATCCACATCGAGGTCAGCAGGTACTCGCCGCCTTCGCGGACGCGGTCCTCTTCCTCTTTGCGCAGCTTCTCGAGCTGGGCGCGGAATTCCGCCGAGCGCGGCACCTCGGACTGCTGGGCCGCGGCCAGGACTAGCTTCTCGCGGATCAGGACGTCCAAGAATTGTCGCCGGCCGCTCGGCGACAAAACGTAGTCCTGGTAGCCCTGGGACACCTCGCCGATCTTGCGCTGGAACTCGCTTTGCGTGATCTTGAGCTTGCCGACGCGCGCGACGACGGGGTCCTTTTCACCGCGGCAGGCGGCGAGAAAGAAGGCCAGGAGCACGATAAAATTGGTCCGTTTCGCCACGGACCCATCTTATCATTTAGAGGCAAAAGTCGTCGCTACTCGCGCGCTCTCTTCTCCGCTTCCGCCAGGCTCTTGCGGGCGTCCGCGAGCCACGCCGCGGTCTTCGCCTCGTCCCCGGGAGCCGGCGGATCGAGGCGTTTATACTCGATCAGCGCGCCGAGATGGCCGAGAACGTTGGCCTGGGCAATCGCGACGGCCTCGAGGCGTTGAGCCGGGGTCGGATTGAGGTAGGCGTAGGACGCATGGCTGAGGTAGCCGATCAGCATCCGCCGTAGGTCGTTCGGGCTCTTCGGGTCGAGCGGGATGCCCTTCGCCAGCGCGGCGTCGGCGTCGGCGATCAGAACGGCGGCGGCGGCGCTCTCGGACGCCAGCGCCTTATGCGCCGCGTCGGCCTCCGCGCCGACCGGCGCCGCTTGGCCCTTCCGCCACGGATGGATGTAGCCGCTGAGGCCGGAGAGGTTCTTTTCCGTCCAATTCATGTTCTCCGTCAGCTGCTTGAGCGTGTAGCCGTCCGGACCTTTCGCGTAGCGGGCGTACAGGGCGGGCATGCCGACGGATATCGGCTCCGGCGGCTTCACGGGATCGGGTTCGGCGGCGGGAGCTGCGGCGGGCGGAGCGTCGGGCTTTTGAGCGCCGCCGGCGTATTTCTTCTTCAGTTCCTTCATCGAGTCCGAGGCGTCCTTCGTGACCTGGGCGCGAACGGTTCCGGCGGAGAAGACGAGCAGGGAGAGCACGGCGAGGGCGAGGGGTTTCATGGGCCTCCGGGCGACGCTCGGAGTATAAGCCCGCTCATTTTGAATGTCAAGGGGGCGGATTGCGGTGTAGGCGTTCATTAGAAATGTCCGCTTTGCGACCAATAGAAATGTCCGCTTTGGCACCATATTGTCATGGAACCC
>JAHFCD010000179.1 GCA_023249695.1 Elusimicrobiota bacterium | reverse complement strand
TGGGGGATTTGAACTCGCCGGCCGGCACGGTGAGGATCAGGGAAGCGTCGAGGCCGAACGTGCGGGCCGCGCGGCGGGCGAATTCGTCGCGCGCGATCTCCTCGGCTCCGACGGCGTGGAAAATTCCGCTCGCGCCGGCCGCGACGAGCCCGGCGGTGATCTCCGCCAGATTCTCGACATAGGTCGGATTGTAGCGCAGCCCCTCCGCCACGCGCATCGGGGTTCCTTCCGACAGATTCTTCCGCACCTGCAGGACGAAGTTCTTCGGCTCCCACTGCCAGCCATAGGCCCCGGACGTCCGGATCACGAGGTTCCGGGGGTCGCAGGCCAGCACGCCGCGCTCGGTTTCCGCCTTCTGACGGCCGTACTCGTTGATGGGCGACGGAGCGTCTTCCTCTGTATAGGAACCTTTGACGCCGTCAAAGACATAATCCGAGGAGTAAAAAATCATCCGCGCCCCGATCTTCCGGCAGGCCCGCGCCACGTTGAGGGTTCCGTCCACGTTCACCCGGCGAGTTTCCTCGGGATGGAGCTCGCAATAGTCGACGAAGGGGTTGGCGGCGGGGACCGCCACCACGGAGGGGCGGTGAGCGTCCAACAGGGCGTTTACCTGGCGGGCGTCCTGCATATCCAGCTGAAGGAAGCCCCCGGAAGCATGGCAGTGGTAGGTGGCGGCCGCGACCTGGGCCCCTTGCGCGGTCCAGGTCCGAAGCAAAGCGTTGCCAACCAACCCGGTGCCGCCGATGACCATGATCTTGCCGTCCACCGCGAAATACTACCAAATTCGCGTATATTGCGTCTTTAGCCCTCCGGGACCCCCCCGAGGGGGGTCGTTGGGCCCAGGCGTTTGCGGCGAGGCGTGTTATACTTAAGAATCGACCTTAATACCCTTCGCCGGACCGGCCCGCTGACCGCCTGGGCTCTTCTTTGCGCGGCCGGCGCCGCCCAAGCCCAGGATCCCCTGTCCCGCCGCCCCGCCGCGATGGGCGACGCCCACCTCGCGGTGGCCTATCAGGGGGGGGCGGTCAACCCCGGAAACCTCAATTTGATGTTCGACGCCGCCAAGTCCCGCCCCGCCGGAGTCGAGGCCCCTGTTCCAGAGGCCATCGAGCAGGCCGGATCCCCGAATAAAACCCTGGAAACCCTTTATCGACGCCCCGAGGCGCGCAGCCTCCACCAGGAGCTCGTGGTTCCGGTTCCCAAAGAAACCCCGGCGTACCGGCGCACCTTCAAGATCATGCTGGCCAATCCCGCCAAGACCGACCGCTGGGACGAGATGATCCTCCGGTACGCGAAAATTTACAAGCTCGATTCCCGGCTCTTGAAGTCCATTATGGCCGCCGAGTCCGAGTTCGACCCCAAGGCCGTGTCCCCGTCCGGGGCTCGCGGTCTGATGCAGGTCATGCCGGTCACCTCCGAGGGCGTCGGCATCCCCGCCTCCGCGCTCCACGATCCCCAGTCCGGGGTCAAGGCCGGCGCCGCCTACATTCATGTTCTCTTCAAGGCCGCCTGGAAGATTTTCAATCTCAAGGGCGTGCGCTACACCGACGCGCCGATGTGGGTCGTCCAGCGCGTGATCGCCGCCTACCACGCGGGCCCCAAGTTCCTGACGAAGCTGAAGCTGTATCCGTCGACCCGCTCCTACGTGCGCAAGGTCGTCCTCTTCTACCATTCGAAGGTCACCGATCTTCGCCGGCCTTCCGCGCTTCGCGCGGAAGAATTTCCGTCATATAGCGAATCCGTGACCCCGAGCGGCATGATGTACTAAGATAGCCGGGATGCGATTCCGACTCCTCGCCGCTCTCGTGCTCCTCTCCGCCTGCGCCGGGCCCAAGCCCTGCACGCGCACCCTGTGCGTGACCCGGCTCGACGGCGCGATGGAGATCACGGGCTGGAGCGGCGGCGTTCGCGCGACCGCCGCGTCCCCGAAGCCGCCCGTCATGTCCGATTCGACGGTGACGATGCTCCAAGGCACGGCCGAGTTCCGCAACGGCAAGACCGGCGTCGCGGCGGTCGAGGGGGCCTCGTTCAAGTTCACGGTTTCCACCCGCGCGGTGTCGTCGATCGAGGTCTCCACCGGATCGGTCTTCGTCACCCTTTCGACGGGCGCCCCCGTGACCCTCGCCCCCGGCGTGCCCTACTCCCTGCCCAAGCCCTAACGGTTTCGGAAACCGTTCGCCGTTTGCTTAAATACACGCCATGAAGAAAGCGCTGATCACGGGCATCACGGGACAAGACGGATCCTACCTCGCCGAATTCCTGCTCAAGAAAGGCTATGAGGTCCACGGCATCAAGCGCCGCGCCTCGCTCTTCAACACGGACCGGATCGACCACCTGTTCCAGGACCCCCACGAGAAGAAGCTGCGCTTCGTCCTCCACTACGGGGACATGACCGACACCTCGAGCCTTCTGCGCGTGCTGCAGATCGTCAAGCCCGACGAGATTTACAACCTCGCGGCGCAAAGCCACGTGGCCGTCAGCTTCCAGGAGCCCGAGTACACGGCCAACGTGGACGCGCTCGGGACCTTGCGCCTGCTCGAGGCGATCCGCACGCTCGGCTGGACGAAGAAAACCAAGTTCTATCAGGCGTCGACCTCGGAGCTGTTCGGCAAGGTCCAGGAGATCCCCCAGCGCGAGACGACGCCTTTTTATCCGCGCTCGCCCTACGGCGTGGCCAAGCTGTACGCGTACTGGATCACCGTCAACTACCGCGAGGCCTACGGGATCTACGCGTGCAACGGGATCCTGTTCAACCACGAGAGCCCGCGGCGCGGAGAGACGTTCGTGACGCGCAAGATCACGCGCGGCCTGGCGCGCATCAAGCTCGGCCTCGACAAGATGATCTGGCTCGGCAACCTGGACGCGAAGCGCGACTGGGGACACGCGCGCGATTTCGTCGAGATGATGTGGCTGATGCTCCAGAAGCCGCAGCCGCGCGACTACGTCGCCGCGACCGGCCGCCAGAACTCCGTGCGCGAATTCGTCGAGGCCGCCGCCTCCGAGCTCGGCTTCGACCTGATTTGGAAGGGGAAGGGCCGCGCGGAGCACGGCGTGGACCGCAAGACGGGCAAGACCATCGTCGCCCTCGATCCCCGCTACCTTCGCCCGACCGAGGTGGAGACCTTGCTCGGCGACGCGCGCAAGGCCCGCAAGGAGCTGGGCTGGAAGCCGCGCGTCAGCTTCGACGAGCTCGTCCGCGAGATGGCGCGCGAGGACCTGGCCGTCGCCGAGCGCGAGGCGCTCGTGAAGAAGGCGGGCTACTTCAGCCCGCCCCGCGCCGCCGACTGACGCCGGCAGCGGCCGCGCGCCGGACGCGCGCGCGCTAGCCTTGGTAGAGGACGATGCTCGCGACGACCGCGGCCACCACGGAGACGCCGATCGCCACGTAGAGGAGAAAGCGGATCTCCGCGTCCCAGCGGAACAGGGACGAGAACGGAACGGGCTCGATCCGCGCGCTGACGGGCTCGGCCGGCGCGGGCGCAGCGACCGGCGGCGGGACCGGCTTCGGCGGGGGGGCGAGATAGCCCTCGAGCTCCTTGGCGATCTCGCTGCGGCGGGCCTCGCCGATCTCCCGGCCGCGCTGAGCCGGATCTTCGGCCGGCGCGGCGGCCGCGCGCTTGCCGCGCGACTCGCGCTCGGCCTCGACGTCGGCGTAGAGGCGGGCGCGCTCTTCATCGAGGGTCATGCGCATCTCGGCGACCTCGCGGTCGGCCCGGGCGCGCAGCTCCTGCTTGAGCTTTTCGGCCTTGGCCTTCACCTGCTCGGACTCGGCGGAGAGGCGGCGCATGCCGGCGGCGAGCTCCTTTTGGACGCGCTCGGTTTCAAGGTCCTGGCGCAGCTGCGCCTCGTGCGCCTTCTCGAAGGCCTCCACGCCCTCGCGGCGAATCAGCTCGGCGGCCTCGATCGCCTCCTTGGCCTTGGCTTCCTCGGCGGCCTGACGCTCGTCGAAAGTCTTCTGCAGGCCCTCGATCACGCCCTGCAGGCGGCGGGACTCGTCCTCGCTGCGGCGCGTCAACAGGCGGGACTGCTCCAACGCGTTCTGCGCGGAGGCGAGCCCGCGGCTCAGCTCTTCGGCGCGCGCGCGCGCGGCGAGCATGTCGGAATCGGTCTTGTCCACGCGGACGGCCATGGCCTCGTAGCTCGCGCGGGCCTCCGCGGTGGAGGCGAGGAACGCCTCGCGGGCGGCGTGAGCCGCCTCGAGCTCGGCGCGCTTCGCGGCGAGCTCCGCGTCGAGCTCCCGGCTCCGCTTGCCCGCGGCCTCGAGCTCGACGCGCTGGCCGCGGCCCTCGTCCTCGAGGACGCGCAGCGCCGCGCTCGATTTCCCGACGGCGGCCTGGCCCTCGGACACCTCGCGGCTGAGAGCCTCGACCCGTTCGCGGGCGCCGGCGAGGTCGGCCTCGGAGCCGGCGAGGCGGGCGGACACGGCCTCGAGCGAGGCGCGGGCGGCGACGGAAGCGGCGCTGATCTGCTCCCGCGCGGCGGCGGCCTCCTCGAGGTCGGCGCGCAACGACTCGATGTGCGCCTCGTGGCCGGCGGTCTTCTGGCGCAGCTGGGAGAGATTGCGCTGCGCGGCGGCGAGCTCCTCGTCGCGCTTGCGCGCGGCCTCGGCCTGCGCTTCGGTCTTGGCGGTCAGCGCGCGGGCCTCCGCTCGCGCCCGCGTCAGGTCCGCCTCCACCCGGGACGCGCCTTCCTCGGCCCTGCCGGCGCGGGCGAGAAGAGCCTCGCGCTCCTCGCTCAGGCGCTTCAGATCGGCGCCGAGCGCGGCGGCGCGGCCCTCGAGCGTGGACTCGACGGAGGACAGCTCCGCTTCGAGCGCGACGCGGCGGCCGCGCTCGGCCTCGAGCGCCGCGCCGAGCTGCGCGCGCGCCTCGGCGGCGACCTTCAGCGTCTCGTCGAGCTCGCGAGCGAGCGACGTGGAAGACGCGGCTTCGCGGTGCAGCGCGGACGCGGTCTCCTGGAGGCCGTCGACGCGGGACGTGAGCTCGCGCACGCGCTCGCGCAGGCGCTCCTTGGCCTTGAGCTCGGTCTCGAGCTCGATCGAGCGCGCGCGCAGGCGCCGCTCGAGCTCCTCGACGCGGACCTCGAGGCGGACGGCATCCATGGCGTCGAGCTCCACCGGGGGGGGCGGAGCCGCGGGAAGGGCGTCGACGGCGGGTTTAGGTTCCGGGGCGTCCACGTTCCAAATCCTTGCGCAGCAGGTCGAGCGCCTCGGTCTGCTCCTTCCAACGCTCGCGCAGCGCGCGGCGTTCGGCGTCCATCTCGTCCTCGAGCTTGGCGCGCATGTCCTCGAACTGCGCGCGCAGGATCGCGCGGTCCTCTTCCAAGGCCGCCTCGCGACCGGCGGACTCTCCGGCCAGGCGGGCCAGCGCCTGCGCCTCGGCCCGGCGGGCCGCGGCCACGGCCGACTCGGCCCGGTCGTGATCTTCCTTCGCCGTCGCGGCGAGGCGCGCGGACTCCTGGCCCACGCGCTCGCGATATTCGGTCAGCGCGGCGATCGCGGCCCGGGCCTTCTCCGTCGCGGCCGCTTCGGCTCGCCGGGAGGTTTCGAGCGCGGCCTCGGCGTGCTCCGCCTGCGACTGGGCGACGCTCAGGCCTTGAGCGTACGCCGCCTGGCCCTGCTCGCGCGCCTCGCGCATCGCGACGGCGCGGGCCTCGTTGAGGAGGATCTCGCTTTCGGCCATGCGGGCCGCCGCCTCGCGGCGCGCGTGGCGAGCGAGCTGGAGCTCCTCATC
>JAHFCD010000178.1 GCA_023249695.1 Elusimicrobiota bacterium | reverse complement strand
CCCTTCGAGGCCGGCCAGCTGGTTTTGCGCCGGGGCTTCAAGAAGGACACCCTGGTCATTCCGGCCGGCTCGACGGATCCCGACGCGTGGAAGCCCGCCGAGACGTTCCCCGACCTGGCGCGCGCGCTGGATCCGAATTCGAGCGGCATTTTCCTGACCGCCGCTCCGCCGCGGCGGGCGGCGGCGTACCCGCCTCCGGCGGCCTCGGCGGCTCCGGAGGCCGCGGCGGGCGAGCAGGCCGACGCGGGTCCGGCGCTGGCCGCTCCGGGCGAGAAACTGATTCTGGTCGTGGATGACGACGAGACCGTGCGCAGCTTCCTGGAGATGGCCGCGAGCCTGCAGGGCTTCCGGGTGCTCACCGCGGTCGACGGGCTCGACGCCGGCGTCAAGCTCGAAACGCAGACGCCGGACCTCATCGTCACCGACCTCATGATGCCCGGCCAGGGCGGCTACGAGTTCCTGCGCTCGCTTCAGGGCTCGGCGAGCGGGCGCATCCCGATCTTCATCGTCACCGGAAGCGCGCTCGACGACTCGACGATCAAGATGATCCGCGCCGAAGCGAACGTGATCGAGTTCATCGCCAAGCCGGTCAGGATGGCGCCCTTCCTCGGCGCCCTGCACCGGACGCTGAAGACCAGGCCGCGATGACGAATTCTTCCGCCGGTTCGCAAACGGCGAGATCGGCGCTGATCGCCGTTCTGCAAAACGCCTACTCCGGCGAGTACGCCGCCTCGCTCGCCTATGACGGGCACGCCGGTTCGGTGAGCGATCCCGAGGAAAAGCGGGAAATCCTGGATATCCTGAATCAGGAGCTCGAGCATCGCGAACTCGTCGGAAGGATGCTGGCCGAACTGGGAGCGGGGCCCGATTCGAGGAAAGAACGGCTCATGACCGTCGTGGGCTCGACGATCTCCGCGCTGTGCCGGGTGGGCGGCTGGTTCATCCCGATGTACGGCGCCGGGATGCTCGAGGCGGGGAATATCGTCGAGTATGAGATCGCCGCCCGGCACGCGATCGCCGCGGGCCGCCCGGAGCTCGTCGAATGCCTGCTGCACATGGCGGAAATCGAATGGGATCACGAGCTCTATTTCCGCCTGAAAGCGGAGCAGAGCGTTTGGAGCCGCGTGCTTCCGATTTGGCCGGCTCCTCCTCCGCGCGAGGAGATCCGGCGCAGGGCCGGCGTTACTTCGTGACGCGGCGCAGGAGCTTGAGGCGGGCTTCGAAGGAGTGGCGCTCGGACAGCGTGGCCTCGGGCCGCTCGATCAGGGACTTGAGGATGTCGCGGCTCTCGTCCGCGCGGCCGAGGCGCATCAGATAGTCGGACTTGCGGAACGCGGCCTGGAAGCGGTGGTGGGGCGTCTCGAGGGCCGCGGCGCGGTCGTAGGCCGCGAGCGCCAGCTCCGGCTCCTTGAGGCGCTCGTGGGCCTGGGCGGCCTGGCTCAGGAGGCGGGCGCGGTCGAGATCGGGCAGGTCGGACGTCGCGACCTCGGCCAACGCGGAGAGCAAGGCGCGATCGTCGCCCGAGGCGGCGAGCTTGTCGAGCTGTTCAACGCGGCCGCGGAATTCTTCGAAGTCCATGCGCGGCCATTATAGAACAACGGGGAGTCAGTTCCCCGGGGGATCGACGATACCGGCCTGCGCCTGATCGAGGAGGACCTTTTCGGACCCCGCCGCGTCCTTGCCCAGGACGCGCAGATGGGTCTGCTCGAAGTTCACGGCGTCGCGGCCGCCCGAGGACAGCTTGATGCGCCAGCGCAGGACCGCGGTCGCTCCGGGCGCGACGCTCGCCACGCCGTTGATCACCGGCGAGGTGAGCGGCGCGCCCGCGTCTCCGGACGCGGTGTGCTCTTCCTGCACGGCCGCGACGCGCAGGTCCGTCATCGGCGTCGAGCCGGTGTTGAGAATGGTCACCTCGACGTCGACCGAGTCGCCGGCGAAATAGAGCGGCAGCTCGCGCATCAGCGAGTTCGGTATGACGCCGCGGTGCGGGAGCAGCCGCTCGTAGCCGTCGGAGAGTCTCACGCGAAAGCCCTTGGCTTCGCCTTGGGTGATGCCGAACGGATTCATGTAATCGACGCGCGCGCGAAGCTGACCCTTACCGACCCACTCGCCCACGAAGCGCGGGCGCAGCGGCTTCAGCTCGGTCCGGTACTGAAGCAAGGACGCGAGCTGGGCGGCGAGCCCGGAGGCGAGGACGCGGCGTCCTTCCATCGCGATCAGCATGCGGTCGGCCGGAGGCTCGGGCGCGGGAAGCGCCGCCATCGCGGCGACCTCGTTGGTCGCGGCGGTCGAGAAGGGCGCGAGGGCTTCGGGGGTGGGCGCGGATTCGACGACAGCGGGCTGCGTCGCGCGCTCCATGATCCAGCGGGCCACGATGACGGCCGAGGCGAGCCACGGCTCGCCGGCGGGCTTCATGGTTTTCGCGGGAGCGGGCTTGGCGGGCATCGGCATCGGCGCCATGCGTCCCGGGGGCGGAAGCATCATGCCGCGGGCGAAGATCGGGGCGAGGTCGGCGGCGCCGGTGGACTGCACGAAAAACGCGGCGCAGAGGGCGGCGGAAAGCACGGGGCGGAGGGATCGGCGCATATGGGTTACCTCTCACCGGGAGTATAGCCCCGAAACCGACGCCGCGCCATGTCCTGGCGGCAAAAATACGGTAAAATGAGGGCGTGCAGGAACCTCTCGAAACCGCGAAGCTCGTCCTGATCATCGACGATGATGACAGCGTGCGCGAGCTCCTGACGTTCCTGGTCAAGAAAGAGGGCTTCCGTGCCGAGAGCGCGATGGACGGCGAGGACGGCTTCCAGAAAGCCGAGCGGCTCAAGCCCGATCTGATACTTCTCGATCTGATGATGCCCCGCTACGGGGGCTTCGAGGTCTTGCGCCAGCTACAGTCGGGGGACCTGTCCCGGATTCCGATCGTCGTCGTCACGGGCCGCTACACCGACCGGACGACGGCCGAGATGATCCGCCAGGAATCCAACGTCGTGGATTTTCTCGAGAAGCCGCTGAAGCCCAACGTGCTCGGCGCGACGCTCGCGCGCCTGCTCAACCCGCGGACGCCGGAGGCCGCGTGAGCGAGACGGCGGGCGATCCGGCCGGCAAACTCGTGCTCCTCGTCGACGACGACGAGTCGCTGCTCGACCTCATGGACCACGTCGTGAAGAAGGACGGCTTTCGCACCGACCGCGCGATGGACGGCGTCGAGGCTCTCGCCAAGGTCGCGGCGCTCGATCCGGACGTCATCGTGCTGGACTTCATGCTGCCCGGGATGGGGGGCTACGAGGCCCTGCGCGAGCTCCAGTCGCGCGGCTACGGCCATATCCCGATCATCGTCGTGACCGGCCGCGCGATGGACGCCAAGAGCATCGAGATGGTGCGTCAGGAACAGAACGTGAAGGATTTTCTCCAGAAGCCCGTGCGGCCGGCCATGCTCACCGCAGCTCTCCATCGCGTGCTGGGCACGGCGCCGAAAGGCGCGCCATGAATATCCGCGGCGCGAGCCGCGCGGGGTTGATCGCGGCGGCGCTGATCGCGGCCATCTACGGCATGGCGCGCGTCGACCTGATCCTGCGCGCGCGGTCCTCGTATCTCGAGGGCGAGAAGTGGCTGGAGTGGAGCCGCAAGCCGGAGCTGAAAAAAGCCTTCTTCGACGCCGAGCTCGCGACCCGCGAGGGGGAGCTGTCCCGCGAGCTGGCGAAAGGAAAGCTCGACCGCGCCGCGTACGAGCGCAAGGCCGGCCTGGCTCGCTTCGAGCGCGATCAGGCCGTGGCCGAAAGCTCGCTGAAGTACGCGTACGTCTGGTATCAGACCGCCGCCGAGCTGTTCAGCCCGCCGGAAAACCGCTGGAGCGTCCTGGCGCGCGCCAAGATGACCGAGACCCGCGCCCTGTGGAAGAAGGAGCTCGACGCCCAGAAGATCCCCTACCAAGACTACATGCTGGAGTAGTCGTGTGATACGATTGGCGATCGGGCTGCTGCTGCTTCCCTTGTCGGGCTCCCTGCTGTGGGTCTCGGCGAAGACGCTCGCCGGCGTCGCGGTTCATTCCTCGACGGCGGCCCCCTTCGCGGCGGGCCTCGGGATCGCCTTCGCTCTGTGGGCGATCCACCGCTGGCTGATCCTCGACCCGGTCGGGCCCGCGCGCTGGGCCGCGCGCGGCGCGCGCTGGAGCTACGTCTTGGGCCACGAGCTCACGCACGCGATGGCGGCCTGGGCGACGGGCGGGAGCGTGTACGCGATCTCGGTCGGCGAGAAGGAAGGCCATGTGGACCTCTCTCACTCGAACGCCTTCGTCGCGCTCGCGCCGTACTGCGTGCCGTTCTACGCGCTGGCCGTCGCCGTCAGCTACCGCCTCCTGCTGTGGGCGCGCCCCGACGCCGGCGGCGAGGCGCTGTTTCTGTTCCTCCTCGGCGGCGCGCTCGGCGCGCATCTGCTGTTCACGTGGGACTCGCTGACGCAGACGCGCCAGCCCGACCTCGACGCCGCGGGCGGGGTGCTGTTCTCCGTGGCGCTGATCGCGATCGCCAATGCGCTGATGATCATGATCCTCCTCAAGGGGCTGTTCTCAGACTCCGTGCCGCTGCTGGCGAACCTTCGCGAGGCGGGCGGGCACACGAAGCGCTTCTGGAGCCTGGCGTGGCTGTGGAGCCGCCCCGCGCTGACGGCGGCGAAGAAGAGGGCGCTCGCGTGGTGAAGGGCGAGCTGCTGCGCGAGTTCGGCCGCAAGGCGTTCCATCAGCTTTCGCTCGTCTATCTCGGGGCGTTCTATTATTTCGGCTGGCCGCGCGTCGGGTTTCTCCTGGCCGCGTGGTTCGTCGTCGTGCTCGTCGTCGAGACCGCGCGCCTGAAAATTCCCGTCATCGAGCGCGCGCTCGTCGGTTTCTTCGACGGGCTGATCCGCGAGACCGAGCGAAGGCACTTCAGCGGCATATTTCACACGACGGCCGGCAGCCTGGCGGCGATGCTGATCGCGGGCGGCGACCCGGTCATCGTCGCCGCGGCGATCCTGCAGCTGGCGCTCGCGGATTCCGCGAGCGCGCTGGTCGGCAAGGCGTTCGGGCGCACGAAGCTCTTCGGCGGCGCGAAGTCGCTCGAGGGGAGCCTCGGCGGCCTCGCGGTCGGCTTCGCGGCGGCGCTGGCCTGCGGCGTGCGGCCGGGCGCCGCCTTCGCCGCGGCGCTCGCGGGCTCGCTCGCCGAGCTCCTGCCGACGACGCCGTGGTTCAACGACAATCTCTGGATTCCGGTCGCCTCGGCGGTCACCCTGCGCCTGGTGGGAGCGCGATGAGCTCCATTTCTGAAGGAAAAGAGACCCGCCGCCGTGTGGCCGTGGCGGCACGGCGGGTCGCAGGGCTGTCGGGCGCGGCGCGCATGATCATCGAGCACGCGCGCCGCCTCGTCGCCGCGGATTGGGAGGTGCAGGTCTTCGCGGAGAAGCTCGATACGAAGGCGCTGATCGACGCGGGGGCGGTCCCGCGCCGGGTCCCCGCCTGGCCGTGGGGCTCGTGGCTGAAGCGCCGCGCGTTCGCCGCCGCGGCGGCCCGCATGACCCGGGGGTTCGACCTCGTGCACGGACACGGCGATCTTCTCGACCAGGACGTGCTGAGCCTTCACAACTGTGTTCATGCTGCGCATGAACGACTCTTTAATAGTCCCCTTCCCGAGTCGGACGCCGTCGGGCGCATGCATGCGCTGCAGCTGTCCGGCCTCCGCTTCCGCGCCCTCGTCGCGAACTCGCGTCTGATGAAGGCCGACGTGACGCGCCG
>JAHFCD010000177.1:2911-5775 GCA_023249695.1 Elusimicrobiota bacterium | reverse complement strand
AAACTTCCGGCACGAGCCATTCCGCCAAACCGCACCTTACCGCCAGGAAATATCCGTAGGTTGACGCTGGAACGTCGAGGCCGCTTGTGAGAATGCCGAGATACGAGGCCGTGGCTGTATAGAGCTGTGTCAGCCGATAAGGGGAGTTGACGACGATTTCAAATGTCCCCACGGGCCATTGCCCCGTGGGCGAACCGGAAAACGGATCTTCGATGACCTCGAATTTAACGCCGGACGCCCGAAGGTCTTTGATCTTCGCTTCCTTCAACTCGGCAAGCGAATGGAAGGCGTCGGCGGCCCGCGGTATGATAAGTAGCTGGATCAGTTGTAAACGCGAGAAGTTTTCTGGAGCGAAATCGGCCGGCTTGGGCTTGAAGAATTCCATGGAATCTCGGTCCGGCCGAAATTCCGGGTAAAAATTGATGACTTCGATTCCGCCACGCATAGAGGCGTCGATGACTTCCCCGGTTGGCAATTTGAATACTTCCCCAAAATTCCCCACGTAATCAACGAAGTCTTCAGCCCCATTGTCAGGATCGGAATTGGGTCTGATCGTGCCGACTTTTCTGGCGCCGTCCTTCGTGGACGGCGAAGGCGGGGCCTGCGGCTCACGGGCGGGGCTTCGCGCGGCGGTAAGAGCGAGGCTGAGGACTAGCGATGCAAAATGGCGTTTCATTATATTCCTTGGTTCCGACCAAAAAAAAAAGAAGAAGCGATTGATTCGCCGCTTCCCCTGGACTCATCCGGTCAAGGCCGGATTGTGGATGCCCGGGTCTAATCCCACAGGCTGCAGAGTAACTATCATAAGGATACCGCAAGACGGACCGCGCATCGAGGGCCTTTCGCCCTAAGAGGTCGGTCCGAACGGCCCAGAATGTGGCGACTGGGTCCGTGTCACTTTGCGTAAGCGCATGTAATGGGATACGCTACGTTTATGAGCAATGCTACCCGCCGGTGCACGCACTGCGGCGTCGAGGTCCGGCCCGCGGGTCAGGCCGACATCTGCTGGAGTTGTCGCGGGTCCCTCAGGCCCGGAGAAGAAGGGCCTGGTCCTCAGCCATCGCTCCTCGAGCATTGGTCGATCCTGCTGGTTGTCTCGATCCTCACCGGCGTGCTATCCCTCACGAAGGTCTTTGTCAGCTTCTATGTGTTTCCCCTGTGGTTCATCGTGGTTCCTATTCTCCTTTTGACCCGCTATATATTTAAAGATTTCAGCGGGCGCGGCGTAGTTCGGCCATCGCTGCCGATCCTCGCTCGTTTTCAGCTGTTCAGTATAACGGCGTTTTATTTTGTCCTGCCCGGAATCGGAGATGGGGGGATGTATTGGGTCTTCGGGTCGGAAGTCATATTACCGAGTGGCCTCTTATATTTATCGATAAAGCTATCGGCGGTAACGGCGGCCATTTTCGTCGTATGTACGGGGGCGATTTTCTTTGTTTACTGGAGCAACCGGCCGTCCAGATTGGTCCGGAAATCCGGCAAGCCTGCTAGGTTGGGCCGCCGACCGAATCAATAGCCGTACTTAAGTCGGATAGGCTCGAGTTTCACGCAAAAGCAAGGTGATCTCGAGCGGGCCGCTGGAGGCCTTGCCCTCAGCCTGCGCCGCGATTTTCTCTGCCACGCCAGGAGCGGGCATGGCGAACTTCGGCGAGGCGGGAGACCCAAACGGCCCAGTTGCACTCGTCGTTTTGAGCCGAAGCCCGAGGAGCGCAGGCCCTCGGCGCGGCCTAGGGGCGCGAGAGTACGATCTTGAAGGATTTCAGCACGGGCGGATCGTAGGGCCGGTCGATGCCGTCCTTCGTCTCGCGCGGGACGGCCGCGATCGCGTTCGCCGTCTCGAGGCCCTCGATGACCTCGCCGAAGATCGTGTGGAGGCCGTTGAGGTCGGGCAAAGGCGCGAGGGTGATGAAGAACTGGGTCTGGGAGGTCCCGGGGCCCCAGCTCGCCATGCCGAGCAGGCCGGGCCGGTCGAACTTGTCGCCGGGGCGGATCTCGTCGGGCACCGGCAGCTTGGGGTCGCCCTTGCCGTCGCCCCCGGGATCGCCGGTCTGGATCAGGAAGCCCGGCGCCACCCGATGAAAAATGAGCCCGTTGTAAAACGGCTTGGGGCGCCCCGCCAACGCGCGCAGGTGCGCGACGGTCTTCGGGGCCCGGTCCTCGTACAGCTTCGCGACGATGCGGCCTTTCGAGGTATCAAGGATAGCGTAGGGCCCGTTGGCCCTACGCGCGCAGGCGGCGCTCAACAGAAGCGCCGCGAAGGCTAATCGCTTCACTTGAGCGAGCGGCCCTTGAGCAGCGCGGGCGGGTAGCCGATGTCGAGGACCTTGAGGACTCCGACCGAGGGCTTGGCGTGAGCCGCGAGCAGGCCGCGCTTGGGCAGGCCCAAGGTCAAGGTCAGCTCCGCGACGACGAAGACGCCGCTGTGATAGCCCGTGTCCGGATGAATCCCGGAAGGGATGTCGACCGCGACGACGGGCTTCTTGGCGGCCGTCAGCTCGCGGATCATGTGGTGGACGGCGCCCGCGGGCTTGCCGGTGGCGCCGGTGCCGAGCAGGGCGTCGACGGCGAGATGGCACCAGGCCAGCGCCTTGTCGAGGCCCGAGCCGGGTCCGGCCGGCGTGATCGTGACGCCGGCCGCCTTGGCTTTGGCGAGATTGACCTTCACGAGCTCGGGATACTCCCCCGCGCCGTCGTTCTTCGGCGGGCAGAGGAATACGGCGACCGTCGCGCCCCCCTCGGCGAGAGAGCGCGCCGCGACGAGGCCGTCGCCGCCGTTGGCGCCGCGGCCGCAGCAGACGACGATCTTGGACTGGCTGAGCGACAGGCCTTTTTCGAGGAGGAACGCCGCGCACTCCGCGGCGACG
>JAHFCD010000177.1:827-2901 GCA_023249695.1 Elusimicrobiota bacterium | reverse complement strand
GTGAGCCTCGGTCGCGGCCTGGTCGAGCGCTCGCATCTGCGCCGCGCTGACGACGGGCAGGCCTTCCCAGACGTCCGGGATCGGCTCTTTCACGAGCCCCACGAGCTCAACGCGGAGAGGATGAAGCCCAGCATCGCGAGGAACGCCATCAGGAGGACGACGAGCACGCTCGCGAGATAAGGCAGGCCCAAGGTCAGCCACGCGCGCCCGCCGCTGATCCCGTACTCGTCGCGTATACCGCGAGCCTTGTAGGAGAGGGACCACAGACCGACGAAAAAGAAGACGAGGCGGATGCTCCATGCGGGCTTGGAGAACGCGGTCTGGCAGACCAGGACCAGCGGCACCGCCGTCAGCCAGGCGAGCTCGGAAAGCCCCAGATGGACGAACAGCGCGCGGGCGTCTCCCCGAGCGCCGCCCATCTCCAGAATCAGATGAAGGAGCGCCGTCGCGACGAAGGCGAGGACCGCGTGCCACAGGATGGACAGCGCGAAGGCGGGCCAGCCGAAGGGCAACGTCGCGCGGCCGGCGAGGGACTGGGCGACGTACAGGCTCGTCGCGCCGAGGACGATCCCGAGCAGGCCAAGGCCCGCCGGCCGCCGCTGGCGGATCAGCGCCGAGGCGTGGGCCCGGTCCTCGAAGTAGTCGTAGACGAGCTCGACGGCGTCCATTTACCAGCCCCCGGACCAGGCGTACAGCAGGCCGCGCGGGATCGCCGGGCCGGCGTTCAACGTCACGCCCGCCGAGCTGAGCCCGAAGGTCAGGCGCGCGCGCGTTTCGAGCATCTCGAAGATGTCGTTGAGCTTTTCCGTGTCGCGGCGCACCCGCGGCTTCTCGTCCTTGATGCCGCCCATTTCGGCCGCGAGCTTGGTCGCGTCGAGCGAGTCGCCGAGCTTGTCGACGAGGCCGAGCGCAAGCGCCTGATTGCCGGAGTAGATGCGCCCGTCGGCCAGCGGACGGACCTGCTCGACCGTCATCTTGCGGCCGTCGGCCACCGCCTGCACGAACTGGCCGTAGGCGTCATCGATGAGCGTCTGGAGAATCACGCGCTCCTCGGGCGTCATCGGCCGCGCCGGCGAGCCGATGTCCTTGTGCTTGCCCGACTTGATCGGGTCCTGCTTGTAGCCGACCTTGGCGAACAGGCCTTCCATGTTCGACACGGAGAAGATCACGCCGATGGAGCCGGTCAAGGTCCCGGGGTGCGCGACGATCTTATCGCAGGCCGCGCCGAGATAGTAGCCTCCCGACGCGGAGACGTCGCCGAACAGCGCGACGAAGGGGATCTTCTTTTCCTTTTTTACGCGCAGGATGCGCATGTAGATTTCCTGCACCGCGCCGACGCTGCCGCCGGGAGAGTTGATGTCCAGCACGATGGCCTTCACGCCCTTCGTGTCGGCGAGCTGTTCGATGCGCCGCGCCCACTGCTCGGCGCCGTGCTCCCAGGGCTTTCCCGACTCTGAAGACATTATGGGTCCCCGGATGGAAACCCAGCCGACGGTGTCCTTCGGCTTCAGATTGAGCAGGCTTTTCGCGGAACCGCTCTGCCCCTGCGGGGCGTCGCCTCGAGAACGCACGATCAGGAAAACGGAGGCCAGCACGGCGACCGCGTGCAGCACGATCAGCCCGGCGATCAGGCGGCGCTTGATGCGGCGCGGGCCGGGGGCATGCGGCTCCGGGGCGGCGCCGGGGATTTCGGAAATCGGGTCCATGTTCAGCTCCTTAATTCATGCGGCGCAGGGCGTCGCTGTCGACGACCCGGTTGCGTCCGCTTGCCTTGGCCGAGTACATGGCCGAGTCAGCTCTTGCGACCATCTCCTCCGGCGTCGACGCGTCGCGCGGAAAATGGGAAATTCCGATCGACACCGTCACCCGCAGCTCCTCGAAGCCGACCGAGAATATCTCGGCCTCGATCGCCGCCCGAATCGCCTCGGCCTTGCGCAACGCGCCCGCCGGCTCGGCCCTGGGCAGGACGATCGCGAATTCTTCCCCGCCGTAGCGCGCCACGAAGTCCGTGTCGTAGACGAGCGAGTTGAGCACCGCGCCGAGCCGCTTCAGGACCTGGTCGCCGAACGGATGA
>JAHFCD010000177.1:0-817 GCA_023249695.1 Elusimicrobiota bacterium | reverse complement strand
AAGGTGGTTTTAAAAGTCTTGGCCCGCACCAGCTCCTCGCTGATTTTCTTGTCGAAGGCTCCTCGGCGCCGCACCCCGGTGAGGCCGTCGATCTCGGACAGGCGCTCGACCTCCTGAAACAGCTTCACGCGCCGGAAGGCCACGCCGAGCTCGGAGACGAACGACTGCGTCTTCGCGAGCCACGCCTCGGACGCGGCGCCTTCGGGGACGCGCGTGTACAGGTAGCCGAGCAGCTCCTGTCCCTCGCGGATCGGCACGCCGACCGCGCGCTCCGGCTTCTCGAAGGCGCGCGGGGACGCCGCGCTCACGCCCTGCTCCTGCAGCAGGCGCTCCAAAGTCGCCCACGAGGCGCCGGGCGAGGTCCGCAGGCCGCGCAAAGTCAGCGGCCGGATTTCGCCCTCGCCGCGCAGCCCCGCGACGTACAGCGCGTATTCCACGCGGGAGCCGAAATACTGCTCCAAGGCGGCTTCGACCCGCGGCCGGGCTTCCTCCCAGGACATGGCCTCGGACAGGCTTTTGACCAGGCCATACAGGGCGGACGCTTCGCGATGCGCGAGCTCGGCGTTGTGGCCGCGCGCCTTGAGGCCGCGAAGCTCCTCGGCCATGCTCTCACGCTGGGCGCGCACGCTCGCCAGTCGCTCAGCGAACGCGCTGTGCTCCGCCTCCCGGCGCCGGGCCAGCCGCCACGCCAGCGCCGTCCCGCCCACCCCCCACAGCGCGGTCACCGCGGCGGCGGCGCGTCCGGCCCCGGGCGCCGACGCCAGCAAGGCGGCGCCGGCCGCGAGCGCCAGGCCGAAGATCGCGGAGGCCGCGGCGG
>JAHFCD010000176.1 GCA_023249695.1 Elusimicrobiota bacterium | reverse complement strand
CCTGCTGTGGGTCAAGATCCAGAGCGGCCTGTCCGCGGGCCGCGTGCAGTCCGTCGCGGTGCGCCTGCTCGCGGAGCGGGAGCACGAGATCAAGGATTTCGCCTCGGAAGGATATTGGACGTTGACCGCCGCGCTCGAGAAAAACGGCGCGCCGCCCGTGTTCGACGCCAAGCTCTCGCTGTGGAAGAAGGAAAAGGTCGAGACGACCCGCACCTACGACCTGTTCTCCGAGCAGTACCGCGTCAAGGCGACGACCTTGCGCACCGCCGAGGAGATGGACGCCGTCTCGCGCATCGTCCAGGGCGGGGCGTTCAAGGTGGTGAAGGTCGAGAAGAAGGAGGTGCGCCGCCGTCCGCCGCCCCCGTTCTCGACGTCGACGATGCAGCAGGCCGCCTCCCAGAAGATGGGCTTCGCGGCCGAGCGTACGATGCGCATCGCCCAGTCCCTTTACGAAGGCGTGGACCTGGGCGGCACCGATCCGGCTGGTCTGATCACCTACATGCGCACCGACTCGTTCTCGATCGCGGCCAGTGCCGCGGCCGAGTGCGCCGCGTACGTGAAGGACGCCTACGGGGCCCACTACGCTCCCGCCGAGCCGCCCACGTACCAGACGAAGTCGCGCGGCGCCCAGGAAGCCCACGAGGCCATCCGTCCGACGAGCGTATTGAGAACGCCGGACGAAGTCCGGCGTTTCCTGAACCCCGACCAGATCCGGCTGTACGAGCTGATCTGGAAGCGCTTCGTCGCTTCGCAGATGATCGAGGCGACCTATGACACGGCTTCCGCCGACATCGAGAACGGCGAGTCCCTGTTCCACTGCACGGGCCGCACGCTCAAGAGCGAAGGCTTCCTGCGCGTCTATCGCGACGCCCCCAAGGGCGACGAGGAGCCCGATGAGGAGGTCGAGGAGGAGGGCAGCCGCCTGCCCCCGCTCGTCGAGGGCGACATGCTCAAGCTCGTCGAGCTCAAGCCCGAGGAGCATCGCACCAGCCCGCCCCCGCACTACAACGAGGCGAGCCTCATCCGCGCGATGGAAAAGCACGGCATCGGCCGCCCGTCGACGTACGCGCCGACGATCAAGACGATCGTCGACCGCGGCTACGTCCGCCGCAACATGAAGGATCGCAAGCTCATACCGACCGAGCTCGGCATCCTCGTGACCGAGAAGCTCAAGGGCCACTTTCCCGACGTCGTCAGCCTGACCTACACCGCGAACGTCGAGCAGCAGCTCGACAAGATCGCCGAGGGCCAGCAGGGCTGGACCGAGGTCGTGAAGACCTTCTACGCGCCGTTCTCCAAGGCGCTTATCGCCGCCGAGACCGAGATGGAAGCCTCGCGCATCGAGCCGAAGATGTCCGACGAGCTGTGCCCGATCTGCACGGCGCCGATGCTCATCCGCGAGAGCCGCTTCGGCAAGTACCTGTCCTGCTCGACCTTCCCCAAGTGCAAGGGGAAGATCCAGCTGACGCCCGAGGGCCAGAAGGTCGTCCTCGAGCTGACCGGCGAGAACTGCGACCTGTGCGGCAAGCCGATGGTCATCCGCACCGGCCGCAAGGGCAAGTTCATGGCCTGCTCCGGCTACCCGGAGTGCAAGAACACCTTCTCGCTCGACGCCGACGGCAAGAAGATCGAGGGCTCGCGCCCGCTGCAGACGACGCGCCCGTGCAACAAGTGCCAGAAGCACATGTGGCTGCGCGTCGGAAAACGCGGCTTCTTCCTGACCTGCCCGGGCTACCCCAAGTGCCGCAACTTGAAGCCGGTTTCGAAGGAGGAGGGCGAGAAGCTTCGCGTCGAGGGCGAAGGCCTTCGGGCGGCGCAGATCGCCGCCCGCCTGGCGGCCCTGGCGGCGGCCCCGGTCGCGCCTCCGTCGGAACCCCCGGCCGCGAGCTGACGATCAGGGCATGACGACCGAATCTCCCCAGGGACCGTTGCGCCTTCAGGTCGAGCGTTTCCTGACCCATTTGCGCGCGACCCGCAACTACTCTCCGCACACTTTGCGCGCCTACGGCAAGGATCTTGAGGCCTTCGTCGTCAAATATCCCGAGCTCGAGCCGGGAGGCATCGAACGCGTGCATGTGCGCGCCTTCCTCGCCGACCTTCAGAAGGAGGGGGGGCTGGCGCGGGCGACGATCTTGCGGCGCATGGCGGCCTTGCGCTCCTTCGTCAAATTCCTGCGCGCGGGCGGCCTCCTGAAGGGCAACCCCGTGTTCGGCGTGCCTCTGCCCAAGCGCGGACGCCCCCTGCCTAAATTCCTGACGGAAAGCGAGATGACGGAGCTGTTTTCCGCGCCCCAGAACTACGACGCGGATCAGTACGCCCGCGATCGCTCCTTGCTGGAGCTGATCTACTCCTCGGGCCTGCGCCGCTCGGAAGTCACTTCGCTCAACGTCGGCGACGTGGATTCCTTGAGCGGGACCGTGCGCGTGTTCGGCAAAGGCTCTAAAGAACGGATCGTGCCGGTGGGAAACGACGCCCTCCGGTGCCTGCGCGACTACCTCAAGCGCCGAAACGGGCCTGAAGACGCCGACCCCCTGTTCCTGAATTCGCGGGGCGGACGCCTGTCCGACGGAGGGATCGTTTATCTCCTCGGCCGGTGGATCAAGCGCTCGTCTCTCAAGAAAAAAATCACGCCCCACGTCCTGCGCCACAGCTTCGCGACGCATCTGATGAACCACGGCTGCGACATCCGCACCGTCCAGGAGATGCTCGGCCACTCGAGCCTTCAGACCACCCAGATTTACACCCACGTCTCTCTCGACCGGATGAAAGAGGTCTATAAAGGCGCCCATCCGAGAAGCGCCAAATGAGGAAAATGGTGTCAGGCCTAACGGTAATGACAGTATTTTCACGGCGATTTTCGGTTGAGAATACTGTCATTACCGTTAGGCCTGACACCTTTTAACGATGAAGGACAAGATCGAGCTTCTCATGGAGGAGACCGGCTGCGACCGCGGAGAGGCGGAGCTCGCCCTCGAGATGTGCGGCTACGAGGTCGAGGAGGCCGTCCGTCAGATTCCGCACCTGCTCAATGACATCTGCGCGCTGAAGGGGAAATTCGTGCGGCCGCACGAGAACCAGCATGGGCTTTTTCTCGTCGTGCTGAACCTCAAGAGCCGCAAGGTCCTGCGCGCGCGCGCCGTCATGTCCTACGATCCCGCGGTCTGCGCCGTTGAGCTCGACGAGGACTGGTTCGCCTTCGAGAAGCACCTGTACGGCTGCCGCCTTTGGGACGGCAGCCTGCCCGCGGAGAGCCTCGAGGTCGAGCAGCGCCTCGCCGCCCACTTCCGCGCCTGCGAGCCCGGAGTCTTCGATCGCCTGCGCGCGGCCGGCGAGGCCGAGGCCGCCTCGGAGTTGGCCGCTCCCTTGCGCGCGCATTTTCGTGATCAAAGTTTGAGCCTGCGCACCAAAAAGGATATCCTCGACCTCGGCCAGTTCCAGTCCCTGCGTAAGGTGCCGGCGCCGGCCGCCAAGCGCGGCCGCCCCGAATCGGGCGTGCCGCCCGAGGAAGATTTGCTCGTCCTGAAGATTACCCTCGAGGAGGACCCCGAGGGCGTGCCCGCCGCCGAACTGCGCGCGGGAGACTTGGTGTTCGCGCGGATCGTCGACGGGCGCGACATCGCGCAATATCTGGCGAGGTTGTTCGGAGGCCTGACCGCCTCCGGGCCGGTGCCCATCGAGGTGCCGGTCGAGGCGATCGAGACGAGCCCGGCGGGAACGCTCGCCCGGGTCCGTTTCGCCGTCGGCGTCGCCGGCGACGGGATCGTGACCGGAGACAAGCTGTTGAAGGCCGCGCGCGGCGCCGCGCACGGCCGGAGCGACGGTTCGTGGTGGAGACGCTTCTTTAAAGGCTGATACAGGTTGGTGCCAGGCCTCACGGTATTCGCGGCCGTACGCGAATACCGGGAGACCTGGCACCCGCCGGACGCGAGAGGAGAATTTAAATGCCGGCACTTGTGGTCGTGGGCGCCCAGTGGGGCGACGAAGGGAAGGGCAAGATCGTTCATTTTTTGGGCAAGGACGCGGACTGGGTCGTGCGCTATCAGGGCGGCAACAACGCGGGACACACGGTGGTGTTCGGCGGGCAGAAGTACGCCCTGCACCTGACCCCGTCGGGTATTTTGGCCAAGGGCTGCAAGAGCGTGATCGGCAACGGCGTCGTCGTCGACCCGAACGCCTTCGTCAAGGAGGTGAAGATGCTCGAGAGCCGGGGCATCAAGGTCCGCGGGCGCCTGTTCCTCAGCCTCGCCGCCCACGTGATCCTTCCGTACCACATCCTCGTCGACACCCTCCGCGAGGAGGGGGGGCGCGGCATCGGCACCACCAAGCGCGGCATCGGCCCCTGCTACGAGGATAAGGTCGCCCGCATCGGCATCCGCGTGGCCGACTACCTCGATCCCGTGGCCTTCCGCAAGCTCGTGCGCCAAAACCTCAAGGTCCGCGCCGCCGAGCTCTCCCGGGTCAAGCCGCTCAAGGAGATCGAGAAGGAGACCTTCAAGGACTACGACCGCCTGCGCCGCTTCCTGGCCCCGTTCGCGGCCGACTGCTCGAAGCTCCTCGACGACGCGCGCCGGAAGAAGAAGCGCCTTCTGCTGGAGAGCGCCCAGGGCTCGATGCTCGACCTGGACCACGGGACCTACCCGTTCGTGACCTCCTCCAATCCCGTCGCGGGCGGCGCCTGCGCGGGCGCGGGCATCGGCCCGACGGCGATCACGGCCGTCATGGGCGTGACCAAGGCCTACACGACGCGCGTGGGCCTGGGCCCTTTCCCGACCGAGGTGGAGGGGCATGTCGGTCATTACATCCGCGAGGTCGGCAAGGAGTACGGGACCACGACGGGCCGCGCCCGGCGCATCGGCTGGCTCGACATCCCCCAGCTCAAGGCCGCCATCCGCATGAACGGCATGACCGCCCTGACGATGACCAAGCTGGACACCCTCACGGGCGTGCACCCGATCAAGGTGTGCGTCGGCTACAAGCTCGGCAAGAAGCGGATCAATGATTTCCCGGTGTCGCGCCGGGAGCAGCTCGACGTCGAGCCGATCTACGAAACCTACCCGGGCTTCTCCGGGGACCTGAGCACGGCGAAGAAGTTTTCCGACCTCCCGCGCGGCGCGCGCGAGTACGTGCTTGCCGTCGAGAAAATGCTCGGCGTGCCGATCGCGATCGTGTCCGTCGGGCAGAGCCGCGAGCAGACGATCGTGCGCGACGCGAGGAAGCTTTGGAGCTGATTTTCTCGTCGAGAAACGCGATCGTCGAGCCCGTGGGTCTTGACAATAAAACGGCGCCTGCTATACTCCGAAGGCTGGACGTTGGAGCGATAAACCGGCAAACCGTTCGCGAGAGCGGGGCGCAAAGCGAAGGGCCTCGAAGAGTCCCGAGGTCGCCTGGCTACCGAAACCAAACATGCTGATACACGGCGTGAGTGCACGATTTCGCTCGGCCTCAACTTATCATCGGCGGGACAGAGGGGTCCGATGGTCGGTGGGGCCGGGCCTGTTTTTGGCCCTGGCGCTTCTCGCGCCGGCCGGCCGCGCGGAAACCGCGGCCGGTCTTGACGCGCAAGGGGTCGATCCTCGGGCCGCGGTCGAGAACAAGTGGGGCCTCGACGTCCGCGACGAGCTGGGCCGCCCCGTCACCAGCGAGAAGGTTCTCTCCGACCTGAAGAGCGCCGCGGTCAGGCGCGCGGCCGACAACGCTTTCACCAGCCGTCTGCCCAAGGCCCGCGCCGTGCTGTCCGCGCTCGAGCTTCTGGCCGAAGCCGCGGCCGCCTTCCGCCTGGCGGCGACCGCCTTCTCTTT
>JAHFCD010000175.1 GCA_023249695.1 Elusimicrobiota bacterium | reverse complement strand
GCCGTTCATGTTCGTCATCACGAGCACGTCGAACTGCTCGGGGCGCATGACCAGCTGATGCGCGCAATTGTCCACGATCTGGTGCTCGGAGGCGATCTCCGGGTAGTCCTTGGCGACCTCCTCGAAGACGCGCTTGAACAGGCCTTCCGTGAACTTCAGGATGTTGGCCTTCGTCGCGCAGGTCACCTTCCTACGGCCCTCGGCGCGCGCAATCTCGAACGCGAGCCGGCAGATTTTCTCCGAGCCCTTCCGCGTGACGATCTTCAGCGCCTGCGCCACGCCCGGAGTCTGCAGGTACTCGATGCCCGCGTACAGATCCTCGACGTTCTCGCGTACGACGACGAAGTCGATGCCGCGTCCGGAGTAGGGCGTGCGGATGCCCGGCAGCTCGCGGACCGGCCGGATGTTCCCGTAGGTCTCGAAGTATTTGCGCAAAGTCACGTTCGCGCTCTTCTCGCCGAAGCCGACCGGCGTCTCGAGCGGGCCTTTCAGCGCGCACTTCGTGCGGCGGATGGACTCGACGGTTTCGGGCAGCACGCCCGAGGCGACGCCGGCTTTGAAGACGCGGGCTCCGGCATGACGCTCTTCCCAGTCGATCTTGACTTCGGCGGCGGCGAGCACGGCCTGGACGGCGGCGACGACCTCGGGACCGATGCCGTCGCCGGGAATGAGGGTGACCTGGTGATTTTGGGACATTATCCGTCTATTCTACTCGATTCGGAGCGCCGCGCCCTTGGAGGGCGGCATAAAGGCGGAAACGGCCTCCCCCCGGGTCGCGGGCATCAAGGAGACGACGACGCGCGCCGGCGCGACCACGAGCGACTTGGCCAGGCGCCGGGCGAGCGCCTTCGCGCGGGCCTGCGCGGTTTTCCCGCGCGCGTCCTTCACGCCGAGCTCCACCTTGTAGTTCCCGTCGGCGCGCGGCTCGCCCTGGCGCAGGCGGGCGGCGAGCGCGTCCACCCACGCGCCGGCGTCGCTTCTCAGCTCGGCTTTGTCGTCTTCGAAAAACAGCGCCAGATCGGCCTCGAGGCGCGTCTCGCCCGCGTACTCGCGGTGCGTGAAGGACTTCAGCGGCACCGGATCGCTTTCGATGACGAATGCGCGCCCCGCGCGGCGTCCGGTGAAGCGGTAATGATAAGAGCGTCCGGCGACGACGGCCAGGCGCCCGTCCGGCCCGCCTCCGTCCCAGTCCACCTTCTCGTTGAGCATGCCGACGCCGTCCGATTTCCAGACGATGTCCCCCTCGTTGTCGAGCACTTCGAAGGACCACTCATCGTAGACCGCGACGATGTTGGCGGGCGACAGCGCCAGGAACGGCGGCTCCGGAAAAGGCCGGGCGAAGCGCGCCTGGTCCACGCCGGTCCGTATGCGCTCGGCCGCGGGCGCATGGGCGCCGCGTCCGAGCGACAGCGAGCGCAGGACCTCGTCGATGACGGGCTTCGAGGCGGTCGGCGGCGCCACCTGCACGCCGGCGGCCCCCGCCGCGCGCGATTTGACGGTGATGTCCTGCGAGAGCTCGGATTTGGACGGCGCGCTCCAGGCCGGCAGCGCGAGCAGCAGGAGAAGCGCGCCGCTCATTTCTTCACCGGCTCCGTCGCCAGCGCGATCTGCGCCGCGCCCGCGGACTTGGCGACGGCGATCAGGCGCTGGATGGTCCGGTACGGCACGGATTTGTCGGCGCGGATCAGAACGATCGCTCCGTTCTTCTTGTCGACCTCGCGGCGCAGGTCGGAGACGACGGTGTCCCAGGTCGTCGCGCCCGCGCGCACCGACAGGACGCCGTCGAGCGCGCACGTCAAGGCGATGGTCAGCTCTTGATTGGGCAGCGCGGAGGCGGGCGGCAGCGCCACCGGCAGCGTCGGATAGGCGAGCAGGGGCGCCGTGACGAACAGGATGACCAAGAGCACGAGGGAAATGTCGATCACCGGAATGATGTTGACCTCGGTCACCGGCTCCGGCTCCGGGGAGTTGGCCCGCATTCTCAAAAGCGCGTACTTGGCCATCAGCGCGCCTGGGGGTCCAGGATCTGCACGAGCGCGACCGTGCCGCCCGCCGCCTGCACGGCCTCGAGGGCCGCGATGACCTGGCCGTGGGCGACCTCGAGCTCGGGCGACACGAAAACCTTGCGGTCGGTGCGGACGGACAGCTTCAGCTTCAGATAGGCGGCGAGGTCTCCGGCGGTCTCCATCAGCTTGCCGTCCATGACGAAGCCCCCCGCCGTGACGGCGAGCACGACGACGGCCTCGGGCTCGCGCTGGGTCAGGACCTCGGTCTGGGTCGGCATCGCGGCCGTCGCCTTCGCGGCGGCGGTCTGCACCTTGAGCATGGACTGGGCGGCCATCGGCGAGAGCACGAGCAGGATGATCAGCAGGACGAGCGAGACGTCGGCCAGCGGCACGACGTTGACGTCGGCGATCGCCGCGGGCTCGTCGTCCTTATGGAACGGGCTGCCGGCCATGGTCCTCCAGCAGCTGCGCGATCTCCAGGACCCACAGGTCGGCGGTGTTCAGCCGGTGCCGCGCGGTCAAGGTGAAATAGTTGTAGAACAAGGCCGCGACCACGGCGAGGCCGATGCCGAAGGCCGTCGCGACCAGAGCCTCCGAGATGCCGGCCGCCACGACGGCCGGGCCGCCCGCTCCCGCGGCGGACAGGTCGTGAAAGGCGCGCATGATGCCGAGCACCGTGCCCATCAGCCCTATTAAAGGAGAGATGAAGCTCGCCGTGCCGAAGAGGCCGACGCGGCGGTTGAGCCCCAGGCTCAGGCGCTGGCGGTAAAGCTGGAACGCCTCGACCAGCTTTTCCGTGTTCGCCGTCTCGAGCGCCAGGAGGCGAGCGATCGCCTCCCCCATCAACGAGGTGTCGCGCCGGGCGATGGCGATCGCGCCGGCCTTATCCCCCGACTCCAGGCGGTCGCGCACGCGCTCCCACATCCCGGTCGGCATCTTTTGGGCGAACCAGAAGGAGTAGAGGCGCTCCAGCGCTTGCGCGAAGATCGCCAGGGACAGGATCAGCAAAATCGGCATCGCGATGCTGATTTTTAGCATCTCGACAAAGGTCATTCCGCTCATGGTCGCAAGTATAACGGAGCGGCGCGGGCCTGGCAAGACCGGATCTGTTAAGGCCCGCGATTCATCTAGGCCGTTCGCGGACCGGCTTCTGGGCCCGAAGGCCCCCGACGCGGCGGCCGCCAACGGCTATCCTGGGATCATGAAGCCAACCTCCCTCGCCCTCGCCGCCCTGATCTTCGCCTCGGCCTTCCCGCTGCGCGCCCAAGTCGCCGCCGAGCCGGCCGGAAAGCCGGCGCCGGCGAAGCCGGCGGCGTCCTGCCCGTGCGACAACGCCTATTTCAAGCCGCTGACCGAAAAGGCCCGCGCCGTCGAGGCGTACTGGGACGCGCGCCGCAAGACGAAGATCGCGACCGTCGTCGCGGGAACCGGCGCGCTCTTCTCGCTTTTATTGCGGAGCCCCAACGGCATGCGCGAGTCGACCGAGGCCTACGAGCGGGCCCGCTCCGAGATGTGGACCGCCAAGGCGAAGGCCGAAAGCCTCGGCGCCCTCAAGGTGACCGGCGACGACATCGACGGCGTGATCGAGTTCAAGATCAAAGCCGGCGTCGACTACACCGTCAAGCCCTAATCGAAATCGGAATTCGCTGGCCTGACACCGTTATCGCCGTTTCCGGTTGATTAAGGTCTTGTCGCTGGAGAGCGACTCGAGGCGCTTGCGGGCGGTTTCGAAGGTTTGGCTGCCTCGCTCGGCGCGCTTGAGCACCTCGGCGTATAGCGGCGCCGATTGATTGGGCTTGTCCTCGAGCTCGAGCATCAGGCCCAGGCGGAGCAGCCCGGACAGGCGCGCGTTGTCGTCCTTCGGCGACAACGCCCGGAGACGCTCGTAGGCGTTCTTCGCTTCCTTGGTCTTCTTGCGGCGCTCCTGCAGGCGTCCGAGCGCGTAGAGCGCCTTCATGCGCTCGTTGACCCCGGTCGCGCGCGCGTACGCGGCGGCCGCGCCCGCGAGGTCGTCGCGGTCCTCGCGCAGCTTCGCGATCTGCGACCAGGCCCATGACGTCTTCTCGTGCTTCGGGAATTTCACGGTGAAGGCCGTCCAGGCCTTCTCGGTGTCGCGCTCCTTGCCGGCCTTGGCCAGGGCCAGAGCGCGGTTATACGCGGCGTCGGCGGCGTCGGCGCCGGTGCCGCCGACCTTACCGTAGGCCGCGGCGGCGCCCGACGCGTCGCCTTCGGCATAGAGCATCGCGCCGAGCGCCATCGCGGCGTCCTGCGCGCGAGGATGCTTCGGATGCACCGACATGAACTTACGGTACGCGCCCGCGGCCTCCTCGGTCCGGTGGAGCTGGCGCAGGCACTCGGCGCGGTAATAGCGCGCGTCGCCGATGTTGGCGGCGTGCGGGTTGTCCTCGATGTGCTTCTTGAACAGCTGCTCCGCGGCGTCCCAATCCTGGCGCTTGTAGGCCTTCGCGGCGAGATCCCATCGGATTTGCGCGGCCAGCTGGTGGTTCGGATATTGCGCCACGAGGCCGGGAAGCTCCGGGTCTTCCTTGTTGTTCTGCCACGTCGCGACGAGCAGCAGGCCCTCGACCTCCTTGGTCTTCGGGCCGGGAGCGGCGCCTTCCAGGTATTTTTTATAGAGCGGGATCGCCTCGGCCCAGCGCTTCTTGTTGTAGTGCACCTGCGCCATCAGCAGCAGGGCCTCGCGGTCCGCGTCCTGGGCCTCGGACGCGCGTCCCATCTGGCGGTAGTGGACGAGCGCGCGCTCGGACTTGCCGAGCTCGGTGTAGAGCTGCCCCAGCTGCAGATGGGCGTCGGCGGCATAGGCCGAGGCGGGGTGGCGCGTCGCGAGATCCTCGAGGACTTCGGCGGCTTCCTCGGGGCGCGCGAGCTTCTTGAGGCACAGGCCGCGCTGATACAGCGCCTGGGCGCGCAGCGGGCTGTCGGCGAAGCGCGCCGCGAAGTCCTTGTACGACTTCTGCGCGTCGTCGAGCCGGCGCGCGCGCAGGAGCAGATTCGCCTCCGACAGCGCGGCGGACTCGCGCAGCTCGATGAGGCCCCATTTCGTGGCCGACTCGTCGGCGCGCTTGAGCGCGGCGCGCGCGCGGTCGGTCTTGCCCTTCCGGTCCCAGTCCGCGGCGATCGCCGCGAGTGCGTACGCCTTGACGGGCGAATCCTGGCCCGACGCGGACACCGCGCGGTAATGCTCGGCCGCGTCGTCCCTGCGCCCCATGCGCTCCTCGGCGGCGGCGCGCCAGACCTGCGCGAGGGCGAGCCAGCGGTCGGACGTTCCGGCCGCGTCGGCCTCCGGGATCATCTTGAGCGTGGCTTCGTCGAGGCCGAGCGTGGCGAGCGCCGCGCCGATGAGATGCAGGGCCTTGTACTTCAAGCCGGCGTCGCCGCCTTGGGCCAACGGCTTCAGGAAGCGGACGGCCCGCGCCGCTTCGCCGCGGCGCAGGTGCAGGGCTCCCGCCGCGAGGTTGACCTCGCCGGATTCGGGGCGCGACGGATAGCGGCGATTGAAGTCGTAGGCCTCGGCGAGCGCGGTCTCCGTCCGGCCCTCGTCGATCGCCGCGCGCAGGCGCCCGAGCGCCTCCTCGGCGGACGACGAGGCCATCGCGGGGACGTAGGGCTCGTCGGCCTCCGCGGGCGCCGTGGGGTTGTTGTCCGGCATCGCGGCCAGGAGGTTTTTCCCCTTCTCCGCCCACTCGGTCTCGGGGTAGCGCTGAATGAGGATCTCGAGGTTGCGCCGCGCGTCGGCGTACTCGCCCTTCGCGAGCGAGATCTCGGCGCTGCGGTAGTGGCTCTGCGCCGCGACCTCGGCGC
>JAHFCD010000174.1 GCA_023249695.1 Elusimicrobiota bacterium | reverse complement strand
CGGCTCCGATCATCTACGTCGCCGGCACCTGCATGAACGCCGGCAAGACCTTCGCCTGCGGCGAGATCATCCGCTATCTCACGCGCAAAGGCTACCGAGTGGGCGCAGGCAAGCTCACGGGCGTCTCGCTGCTGCGCGACACGATGAGCATGGTGGACCGGGGCGCGATCAATGGGATGTCCTTCACCGACCTCGGCGTCGTGTCCACCACGGGCGCGGTGTCGGTGCCGGTGGCCAAAGGGATCATCAACGCCCTGAATAAGGAGGAGCCGGACGTTCTCGTCATCGAATTGGGCGACGGCATCCTGGGCGAGTACGGGGTTCAGGAAATCCTGTACGACGCGGAGCTGATGCAGGCGGCGAGCGTGCACATCATGTGCGCCAACGACCCCGTCTCCGCCTGGGGCGCGGTCGAACTGTTCAACAACCGCTTCAAGCGCAAGGTGGACCTGATCACCGGCCCGGCGACCGACAACGCCGTCGGCAAGGAGTACATCGAGGGCCAGATCGGCGTGAAGGCGATCAACGCGCGCATCGAGCACGAAGCCCTCGGACAGTTCGTCGAGAAGGCCGTCTTCGGCGGGGTACCGGCATGAAGAAGCTCCGAGTCGGCATCGAAGGCGGCGCGGGCTTCACGGGCGGCGAGCTGATCCGCCTCCTGCTCTCGCACCCCAAGGTCGAGATCGCCGCCCCAACCTCGTCCACCTTCCCGGGCCAGCCCGTGTTTCTCGCGCATCCGAACCTGCGCGGCCGCACGAGCCTGGCGTTCACGCGCAAGCTCGACTACGCGAAACTCGACGTCATCTTCCTCGCCGGCGGCCACGGCGACGCGATGAACAACGTCCCCGCGATCATCGCCGAGACCGGACCGCGCCTGCGCATCATCGATCTGTCCGGGGATTTCCGCCTGCGCGACGAATCGCTGTATCCGACCTGGTACACGCGCAAGCACAAGGCGCCCGAGCTGCTGAAAAAGTTCGCCTACGGCCTCGTCGAGCTCAACCGGACCGAGATCGGCAAGGCGCGCCTGATCGCCAACCCCGGCTGCTTCGCGACCGCGACCGCCCTGGCCCTCGGCCCCCTGGCCAAGGGCGGCGTCGGCGGCGTCGTCTCCGTCACCGCGATCACCGGCTCCTCCGGCTCGGGCATCAATCCTTCGTCGATCGCCCATCACCCGACGCGCCACAGCAACATGAAGGCGTACAAGCCCTTCACGCACCAGCACATCCCCGAGGTCGAACAGATCCTCGAACGCCTCGCGGGCAAGAAGGCGCTGCGCCTGTCGCTCGTGCCGATCTCCGGACCGTTCGCCCGCGGCATCTACGCGGTGTGCCAGGTGGACCTGCCCAAGGGCTGGACCGCCGAGCGCGTGAAGGACCTTTACGCCGCCGCTTACAAGGGAAGCTCGTTCGTGCGCCTCGTGCCCGAGCCCCCCTCGCTCAACGCCGTCAACGGCTCCAACCACTGCGACGTGTTCGTGACCGTGCAGGAAAGCCGCATCTGCGTGATCTCCGCCATCGACAACCTCGTCAAGGGCGCGTCGGGTCAGGCCATCCAGAACCTCAACGTGATGATGGGCTGGGACGAAGGCGTCGGCCTCGAGGCCGCGGGGACCTACCCGTGACCATGAACGACTCCATGTCGCTCGAGGACAAGTACCTGCTTCCGACCTACGAGAAGTTCCCTTTCGCGCTCGAGCGGGGCGAAGGGTGCTGGGTCTGGGACGAGGACGGCAACAAGTATCTCGACCTGTACGGCGGCCACGCCGTGGCGGCGATCGGCCATAGCCCGGCCGTCGTCACCGCGGCCATCGCCGCTCAGTCCGCGAAGCTCCTGTTCTACTCGAACCTCGTCTATACGCGCCCCCGCGCCGAGGCCGCCAAGGCCCTCGTGGATTTCTGCGGCGAGCCGGGCTCGCAGGTGTTCTTCTGCAACTCCGGCGCCGAGGCCAACGAGAACGCGATGCGGATCGCGCGCTCCGTGACGGGTAAGAAGAATGTCGTTGTCGCCGAAGGCGGCTTCCACGGCCGCACGGCCGCGGCGATCGCCGCCACCGGCTTGAAGTACCGGAAAGGCCTCGCCGGGCTCGGCGCGGATATCGTCCATGTCCCGTTCGGAGACCTCGCCGCCGCGGAAGAAGCCCTGAAGGGCGCGGCGGCCTTTTTGCTGGAGCCGATCCAGAGCGTCCAGGGGGCCGCGACGGCGACGAACGAATATCTTCAAGGCCTCGAGGCTCTCTGCGGGAAAAACGGCGCGCTGCTGATCTTCGACGAGGTCCAGACCGGCCTCGGCCGCGTCGGCGCCCCGTCGGCGCGGCACGCCTTCGGAGCCCGGCCGCAGATGCAGACCTTCGCCAAAGCCCTGGCCTCGGGCGTCCCCGCCGGCGCCGTGCTCGTGGCGCCGGAAGCGGCCGCGAAGGTGAAGCCGGGCGAGCTCGGCTCGACCTTCGGCGGCGGGCCGCTCGCCTGCGTCGCGATCAGCGCGACGATCAAGGCGATCGTCGACCAAAATCTCACGGAGAACGCGGCGGAGATGGAAGACCTGATCCGCTCGACGTTCAAGTTCCCCCAGATCGCGGAGATCCGGGGCAAAGGCCTTCTGCTCGGCCTCGTTCTCGACCGGCCCTCGAAGCCGACCCGCGACGCGCTATTGAAGAAGAAGATTATCGTCGGCGGAGCCGACGATAAACACGTGATCCGTCTCCTTCCCCCGCTGACCGTGGGCCCGACGGAGATCGGGCTGCTGCGCGGCGCGCTCGAGGAGATCTTCGCCGCGGAACCCGTCGCCGCCTAGGTTATGCTGAAGCACTTCACCCACCTCAAGGACTTCACGATCGACGAGCTGAATCGAATCATCGATTCGGCTTCGGATCTCAAGAAGTCGACGCACGCGGTCTTGCCGCTCGCCGGCAAGAGCCTGGCGTTCTGCTTCATGAACCCGTCCTTGCGCACCCAGGTGTCCTTCTCGGTCGCGACCAACGCCTTGGGCGGCCATCCGTTGATCTTGAATCTCGGCTCCGGCGGGACCTGGGGCATGGAGTCCGTCGAGGGCGCCGTCATGGACGGCACCGCCGCGGAGCACCTGAAGGAAGCGGTGCCGGTGCTCGGCCGGATGTGCCAGGGTCTCGGGCTGCGCTCGTTCCCGACGGGGAAATCTTGGGCCGAGGACAGAAACGAGCCCGCGCTCGCCGCGTTCATCAAGTATTCGACCGTGCCCGTCATCAACATGGAGTCCGCGAGCGGACACCCCTGCCAGGCCTTGGCCGATCTGATGACGATCCGCGAGCGGATGCCGCCGAAAGGCAAGAATTTCCTGCTGTCCTGGGCGCCGCACATCAAAGCGCTGCCGATGGCGGTGCCGAACTCGTCGGTCGAGATCGCGTCGATGGCGGGCATGAACGTCACGATTGCCCGTCCGGAAGGCTACGATCTCGACCCCGAGGTGATGGCCCGCGTCAAGAAGAACTGCGCGATGAACGGATCGACGCTGCGCGTGACCGACAAGGTTCCCCAGGCCTTCGACGGGCAGCACGTCGTTTACGGAAAGTCCTGGGGCTCGATCGCGAACTACGGCCAGGCGCCTTCGTCCGATCCCGCCTTCCGGAAGAAGTGGACCATCTCGGCCGCCAAGATGAAGCGGGCTGACAAGGCCATCTTCATGCACTGCTTGCCGGTCCGCCGGAACCTGGTCGTCGACGACGCCGTTCTCGACGGCCCTTGGTCCGTGGTCGTGGATGAAGCCGAGAACCGCCTCCACACCGCCAAAGCCGTTTTGATGTATCTGCTCGCTTCTCAACCGAAGCGAATGACCGCCGCCGCCAGGAGACACCGCAAATGACCGACTCGCCCTTGATGCTCAAGCAGGCCATTCCCTACATCCGCATGTATAAGGGAAAGATCTTCGTCGTGAAGGTCGGAGGCCGCGTGGTCGGTCGCAAGGAGATGCTCGACGCCCTCGTCGAGGACGTCTGCCTGCTCCAGCAGGTCGGCATCCGCGTGGTCCTCGTGCACGGCGGCGGAAATCAGGCCACCGAGCTCGCCAAGAAGCTCGGCCTCGAGCCCGAGATCATCGCCGGGCGCCGCGTCACTGACGCGGAGACCCTCGAGGTCGCCAAGATGGTGTACGGCGGCACGCTCAATATCGACATCCTGTCCTCGTTCCGCGCCCACCAGACGCCCGCCGTCGGCGTGTCCGGCGTGGACGCGGGCCTCATCACCGCGCACCGCCGCCCCAAGCGCATGGTCGAGCCCGCCCCCGGCCAGCCCGCCATCGAGGTGGACTTCGGCTTCGTCGGCGACATCGACGGCGTGGACCCCAAGGTCCTGCTGACCTTGCTCGACGCGGGCATGACGCCCGTCGTCTCCTGCCTCGGCGCCGACACCGAGGGCGCGATCTTCAACATCAACGCCGACTCGATCGCCGAGTCGATCGCCCGCGCGCTGAAGGCCGAGAAGCTCGTCATCGTCACCGACACCGAGGGCCTGCTGCAGGACGTGGGCAACCCCTCGAGCCTCGTTTCCTACACCGACCTTGAGGAGATCGATATCTTCAAGAAGGCCGGCAAGCTCACCGGCGGCATGCTGCCCAAGATCGAAGCCTGCGCGCGCGCCCTTCAGGGCGGCGTGCGCCGGACGCACATCATCAACGGGCTGAAGCCCGGCGCGCTCCTGCGCGAGACCTTCACCAACGCCGGCTGCGGCACGATGATCGTCGAGAAGCGCGAGAGGCAGGCTTACCAGGCGGCCGAACTGAGCGACACGACGAGCTCCGCTTTTGAAGAAAATCATTTGGCGCAAAGCGCCAAATGAATTCCGTCGAGCTCCTGCGCGAGGTGATCCGCATCCCGTCCGAGTCCCGGAACGAGGATGCGGTCGTCGCGCGCCTGGAGTCCGCGATGCTCGAGCTTGGCCTCGTCCCGAAGAAAACCGGCCGGAACCTGACGGCCGCGCTCGACGGCGGCGACGGGCCGCTGCTCCTGCTCAACTCGCACACCGACACCGTGCCGGTGGGCCAGGGCTGGACGAGAGACCCGCTCGCGGCGAACATCGAGGACGGGAAAATATACGGCCGCGGCTCCAACGACGCGAAAGGGTGCCTCATCGCGATGATCCTCGGCGCGCAAAAGGCCTTCGCCACGAACGCGCCGAAGGGCAAGGTTCTGATCGCGGCTTCCTGCGAAGAGGAAGTGCTCGGCCAAGGCCTCGAGGTGCTGCTGCCCACTTTGCCCCGCCCCGACGCCGCGGTCGTGGGCGAGCCCACCGGCCTGAAAGCCGCGGTCGCCCAGAAGGGATTGCTCCTGCTCGAGATCATCTCCAAAGGCCGCTCGGCGCACGCCGCGCATGGCGGCGGCGTCAACGCGGTGGAAGCCGCCGCCCGCGACGTCCTCGCCCTGTCGAAGCTCGTCATCGACGGCGAGCATCCCGCGCTCGGCAAAACCTCGCTGAATGTCACGCAGATCACGGGCGGCGACCGCCACAACGTGATTCCCGACCGCTGCAAACTGGTCGTCGACATCCGCACGACCCCGTCGGTCTCCCCGGACGAGATCATCGCGCTCGTCAGGAAGACGGTCGAAGGCGAGGTGACGATTCGCTCCAATCGCCTCGGCTCGGTCGAGACCGATCCGGGCCACGCGATCGTCCAGGCCGCCCTCGCCGCCAACCCCTCCGGCCGCGCCTACGGCTCGCCGACCCTATCCGACTGGGTGTTCCTGAAGGGAATTCCCACGGTCAAGGCCGGTCCCGGCGACTCCACGCGCTCGCACACCCCCGACGAATACCTCGAGGTCGCCGAACTCGAGGCCGGCGTCGATTTCTACGAGCGGCTGATCCGCTCCTACTT
>JAHFCD010000173.1 GCA_023249695.1 Elusimicrobiota bacterium | reverse complement strand
TCGTCCATGGCCATTGCCACCCGTAATATAAGGGAGCGCTGTTACGGCGGTATTAACAGTTCTTTTGAGCCTGGACGCGCGGGCATGAATGGGCTACAATGGTGGGAAGAGGCCCCAGAAGCGAGGGAGGACACGGTGACCACGAAATCCGAGCCGCAGAAGCTTGAAGTCGCGACGGTCGCAGAAGGCGTCGTGAAGGTCAAGGTCCCCCAGGGCAAGGGCTTCTTCAAGATCGCCATCGAGAAGCGCCACGGCGAGTCCAACTCCCTGTACCTCGAAGTCAACGGCGCCCGCAAGTTCGAGGTCGGCAACGACTGCAACACCTGCCACTTCTGGTTCAAGATGCTGCAGGACCCGCATCTTCCGACCAATAAGAAGATCGCCAACCTCCCGAAGACGATCCAGCTGCCGCGCCCGGTCGACGAGTCCCTCGTCCAGGAGCTGGCCCCCCTCCTCGAGCTCATGGAGAAGGGCGAGTACCTCGTGTTCGAGACCTCGGTCAACCTGACCGGCCCGTACGATTCCGACGACGAAGCCTCATATTTTTTCCAGAGCGAGTTCATGGAGCTCTGGGACATCGAGGATCCGAAGGAAGAGGGCCTGTTGTCCGGCTGGGAGCACTACGAGGGCGGCCGCCCGCGCGTGTTCCGCCACCCCGAGACCGGCGTCGTCGAGAAGCAGTTCGATTTCGTCATCCCCTTGGTCCCCAGGTCGGCGTTGAAGGAAGAATACATCAAGATCTATCAGCAAATGATCCAGAACGGCGACCGCCCGCGCGTGCTCATGCTCGGCATGTACCAGCGCGGCATCCCCGAGGCCGTCAAGAAGGGCACGATCAAGAACCTTCACTCCTTCATGGCCGGCTTCCTGCTCGACGGCCACCACAAGGTCGCGGCGTACCGGCGCGCCGGCGTGCCCGCGAAGTTCCTGGTCATCCTGGCGCCCAAGGCCAGCAAGTATCACCTCCTTAAAGACGAAGGCCCCGCCGCGAAAGCGCAGGCCCGTCTCGAAGAGCGCTTGGCCACGCTGAAGCCCTCTTAATAGACCTTGACGCGCCGCGGGTCCCGGCTATACTATCGTCGTCTGCCGAGACTCTAGGCCTTAAGGCCTAGGCCTCGATAGGTCCGGAGCCCCTGATCGGTTAGGCCTTTCAGGGATACGCTGAAGTCAATGAGCAGCCGAAGCCGCCGAGCCCCCCTCCTCGCCGCGTGCGCGTACGCGCTCGCCGCCTCCTTGTCGGCGGCGGCAGGAGACGTCGCCCCCGCCGCGGCCGTTATCGTCGTTCAGCCGACCGCCGTGCAGGCGAACGGTTCGATCACGACCTCGAAGGGCGAGCGCTACGCGGCGGAGCTCGCCGAGCTCGAGAAGGCGCTGATCCGGCACCTGAAGGGCGAGCAGCCCGCGACGTTCGAGGTCCTCGACGCGCGGCGCAAGGAGCTCAAGGCCCGCATCGACGGAGCCGGGCTCGTGGCCGCCGACAAGAAGCTCCTCGACGACCGTCTCGACCGCTCGGCGAGCGTCATCATGCGCAGCCTTCGCCTCACCGGCGGGGCCCCCGTGATGGATCCCGAGATCGCGAAGGCGATCTCGAGCGCCAACGCCGCCCCCAACACCGCCGCGGCCAAGGACCCTCTCTACCAGATCGACGCGCTGCTCGGCGACCTCGACCGCGCGTCCGCCAACCCGGCCGAGGCCGAGAAGATCTTCGACAACCTCAATCGCCGGTACGGCTCGGCCAACGCCGCGACGGGCGCGGTCCGCGTGAACTTCGGCGCGATCAAGAAGACCTTGGCCGACAGCTGGACCTTCACCCCCAGCGGGGCGCCCGGTACGAACGCGGCGAAGGCCCGCAACCTCGCCCGCGACACGCCCGCTCCCAAGGCGGAGCCGCTCTTCGTGAAGGTCGAGACCATGGATTACGCGGCGATGCTGAGCCTCTCGGCCGGCCGCGCGGCGAACTCGATCGCCGAGAAGCTCCCCGACGGTTCGGATCGCCGGTTCATCGCGGAGCGCGGCGACCGTCTTAAGGAGCTGCTCGACGCCGGGCGCCTCGCGATGACCGCGATGGGCGGGGACCCGAACACCTTCACCTCCATCGACGCCCTCGTGGCGCATCTGTCCAAGCAGGAGCAGGGCCTGGCCGATTCGATGAGCCTGGGCAACAATTTCGAATCGATGGACGAGGTCATGCTCCGCATCACCGCGATCAAGTCCGTCAACCGCGAGCTCGGCGCGTTCATGGCGACGCTGTGGGAGTATCGCGCGTTCCTGCGCATCAATCTCGTCGGCGCCAAGGTTCCCCTCAACACGAAGTTCGTCCCGTGGGAGACCTTCCCCGACGGCCAGGGCTCGACCGGCGCGCAGGTCGTCGGCCTGTCCCGCGGCGCCTCCCAGTTCGTGGGCCTGCGCTACGACAGCGCGGACGGCTCCTCGCGCTTCCAGGGCCAGGCGCGCGACGGCCGCAGCGGCCTGATCCTCGTTCTCGATAAGGCCAAGAAACGGACCGAATCGCTGATCGGCTACGACACCCAGGGCCGGGTGCGCAACGCCTTGACCGAGGTCTACGACGGCGCCAGGCTCGTTCACCGCGAGCGCCTCGACATGGGCACCAATAAGGTCGAGATCACCGATTTCAAGGCCGACGGCACCCAGTCCCGTCACACGGACAAGAACACGAAGACCGGCGAGCAGTTCGTTCGCGACCTCTCGCAGGACGAGGGCCGCTTCGAGGCGACGACGCGGGACGGCCGCCGCGAGATCAAGTTCCTGGCCAACGCGAAGGGCGTCGCGCCCGCGATCTCCCTTCGCGTCGAAAAGGTCGGCACGGACGGCACGTTCGAGCTCGAGCGGCTCGTGCTGCAGAACGGCACCCATATCGTCTCGAAATCCGCCCACGTCACCCAGCTGCTCGAGGGCGGCAAGAAGAACCTCGGCTGGGAGGTCGCGCTGAAGTCGCTCGTCGACGCGACCGACGGCAAGCAGCGCCTGGTGATCGGCCGCGCGCTCGCGCACGAGGCGCTCGCCGCGCTGGGCGAGAACGACAACGACGGCCGCCTGAGCAAGCCGATGGGCGCTTTCCTCGCCGCCGAGGCGAAGAACACCGGCGACCTCATCGATCCGAAAAACGGCGCCCCGGTCCGCTTCTTCATCAACGAGAACAAGAACTACCTCCTGATCTTCACGCGCCGCGACGGCACCAAGCGCATCTTGAGCGGAACGTTCAAGCAGGGGACGGAGTTCGGCGACAAGGCCTGGGGCCAGGCCTTCGGCGTGTCCGGCGAGATCGAGATCGACGCGGCCGGCAGCGCGCGGCAGGCGGACCCCAAGATCGTCACGGAGTACCTCGCCGACGGCTCGCGCCTCGTCTGGCTGCAGGCGTCGCCCGTCAAATACACGCCGACGACAAACTGGGATGTAAACCTTGGCCTCTTCACGATTCCACTCGGCAAGCACGAGATGGTGTGGACCAACGAGCACGAGAAAACCGAATTCAAGGTCCGCCGCGACCTCCCGATCGAAGCGACCCGCGCCGAGTGGAACCCCGACGGCAAGACGTGGATCTCGAAGAAGGACACGATCGACCGCGAGATCAACGGGACCTCGGTGCTCGGCACCGGCGCGCGCTGGGTCGCGAGCGTGCCGGGCGTCAAGCAGGTCCTGGGCGTGTGCGGCGACGTGGCCTCCACGCTCTACACCGGCATCGTCTCCGGCGGCCAGATGATCGCCTACGAGGTCACCGGCATCGACGAGTATCGCCTCGAGGCGACCGCCGGCTACAGCCGCAACCCCGGCGTCAAGCTTCTGATGGGCGGCATGGAGCCCGATCGCGAGAAGGACCCGAAGGCTTGGCGGGCGTGGAAGGACAAGATGAACAAGGAGTACCTCGCCCGCGTCGGCGGCGAGGAAAACCGGATGATGCTGGATGTCCAGGCGCGGGAGCGGCGCGAGAAGGCCCTCGCCGCGCAGGGCATCACCGAGCGCCGCGCGCCGCAGGCCTACCACGACGCGATGAACGCGCCCATCGGCGATGACGAGCGCTTCGACGCGCTCAGCGATTTCGGCGCCGGCACCTACGGGCGGCGCCTCGCGGAAGGCGGCCATGAGTTCTGGGGCGGCGTGATGTCTTTCACCGAGAGCCTCGGCGAAGGCCTGCTCAATCCCCTCATGTACGTGATCCCCGGCATCGGCCGTCTGGCCACCGCCGCCGGAAAGGTCGGCCTCGCCGCGGCGAGCCCGACCGTCCAGGTCGTCGCGAAGATCGCGGAATTCGGCCTGCGCGGCTTTCAGTACGCCTTGCTCGGCTCGGTCGTCGGCTCGTTCTCGCTGTCCGCGCTCGACAACATCGGCAAGATCTCCGACTACTGGGGCACGCCCGGCGCCTCGGTCAAGGCTGGCGAGGCCATGGCCGACCTCGCCTTCGGCGGCCTGATGGTCCACGGCTTCGCGAAGGAGCGCACCCGCGATCGCCTCGCGGAGCTCAAAAATTTGGGCGACGCCGGCGCCAACCCGGTCGACGGCAGGGCGGCCTCCGTCGAGACGGCGGTCAAGGCTCTCGAGACCAACGTGAACGCCGAAGCCGCCCGGGCCACCGTCGACGCCCCCGTCGTGACGGTCGACGCCAAGGTGGACGTGAAGGCGGACGCGCCGGTCGTCGAGGCGACGGTCGCCAATGCGCCTCCGCCGACCATGATGGCCCGGGTGAACAGCCTCGCCTCGTCGTTCTGGAGCGAGCTCAAGCGCGGCGGCGACGCGTTCAGCGAAAAGTCCCGCGATGAGCTGCGCGCCGGCGACGTGAAGGAGACGACCCACGCCGAGGCCAACGGCAAGACCGGCGCCTCGGCGCTCGACGCGAAGAGCGCGGAGGCCTCGACCGCCGAGGCGACTAGCGCTGAGGTGAAGGCCGTCGAGGTGAAGACCGCCGATGTGGCGACGCCCGAGGTGAAGGCGGCCGAAGTGGTTACTCCCGAAGCGAAGGCCGACGTGAAGGCCGTGGACGCGAAGGTCGACGTGAAAGCCGTGGACGCGAAGGTCGACGTGAAGGCCGACGTGAATGCCGTGGACGCGAAGGTCGACGTGAAAGCCGTGGACGCGAAGGTCGACGTGAAGGCCGACGTGAAGGCCGTGGATGCGAAGACCGACGTGAAAGCCGTGGACGCGAAGGCCGAAGGGAAGGGTAAGGCCAAGGGCGAAGCTCGCGAAGAGCTCCGGGACGAGACCGCCGGCAAAGAGAATTTGAAGGAAGAGAAGCGAGGCCGCGCCAATTTGCGTGAAGAAGGAAAGACCAAGGCCGAGCTGCGCGAGGAAGCGCGGGCCAAGGTGCGTGAAGAAGCCCGTTCCGAGGTGCGCGAAGAGGTTCGCGAGACCAAAGGCGAGGTCGACGTGAAGGAAAAGGGCCGCTTCCGCCGCGCGGCGGAATGGGTCGGCGAGAAGTCTGAGAAGGGCTCGAAGTGGCTCAAGGAGCGTCCCGTCATGCGCCTGGCGCGCGCCGGCATCGTCCTGCCCCTCACCCCGGCCATGAAGCGCAACATGGTCGAGCCCGACGCCGAGCGCAACCGGAACGCGAAGAAGAACCCCCCTCCTCCCGAGAAAAAGGAGCTCGAGAAGGTCGAAGATCGAGCCGACGCTCCTCCCGCGTCGGATCGCGATCCCGCGATCAAACAGCCGCCCGTCGACAATAACGACGACTCCAATTCGGATGCGACCGTTTCCCCGGATGATCGTCGCCGGCCGGTCCCTCCCCCCGACGTCCCGAGCACCTCCGGGGCGGGCGCGGGCGGCGGCGGCGGCGGCGGCGACGGCAGCGGCGACTCGGGTAAGGGTCCCAAGCCTCCCAAGTTCGGCGGCTT
>JAHFCD010000172.1 GCA_023249695.1 Elusimicrobiota bacterium | reverse complement strand
AGGGAAACGCCGTCGCCGACGCCGCCGGTGGAGTGCTTGTCGGCCTTCGGGCGCGTGATCGAGCCCAGGCCGAGCTTCTCGCCCGATTCGGCCATCGCGCGGGTCAGCATGACCGTCTCTTTCTCGTCCATCCCGCGGCACACCACCGCCATCAGCCACGCGGACAACTGATAATCCGGAACGAGGCCTTTCGCCGCGCCGCGGGCGACGAACGCGAGCTCCCCGGGCGTGTGCCGCCCGCCGTCGCGCTTCTTGGCGATGATGTCGAGAAACAGCATTTTAGACGGCCTTGATGAGGTCTGAGAGAACGCCGCGCAGGTCGTCGGACACGCGGGCGCCGAGCGCCAGCACGTCCCCGTGGTTCTGGATCGCGCCGGGCAGGCCCGCGGCCATGTTCGAGGTCCACACGAGCCCCGCGGTCGTGATGCCCATCTGGCGCGCGGGCACGACTTCGGGCACCACCGACATGCCGACGACGTCTCCGCCGAGCGCGCGGAAGGCGCGGATCTCGGCCGGAGTCTCGTAAGAGGGACCGCCGACGGCGACGTACACGCCGGAGTGCGCCGGGACCTTGCGCTTCTTGCAGACCGCGAGGATGAGCTTGCTCAGGCGGGGATCGTACGCCTGGGTCATGTCGGGGAACATCGTCCCGAACTCTTCTTCATGAAACGCCCGAAGCGGGTTTCGTCCCATGAGGTTGATATGGTCGGTGAGCACGGTGAAATGACCCGGCTTGACCTTCTCGCGCATCGAGCCGACGGCCGCGGTCACGATCATCGTCTTGAGGCCCATGTACTCGAGCGCGCGGACGGGCAGCGCGATGGATTCCATCGCATGGCCTTCATAATAGTGAAAGCGGCCCTGCATGACGGCGACCGAGCGCCCGAAGGAGCGGCCCAGGATGAGCTTGCCCTCGTGGCCGGGGACCGTGGTGCGGGGAAAGCCCGGGATGTCGCGATAGGGGATCGTCAAGGTCTTCTCGAGCGGGGGGACGGCTTTCGCCAGGCCGGAGCCGAGGACGAAGCCGATGTCGGGCGTGAAACCGGGGGCCCGCTTCTTGATGAACGCGGCCGCTTTGCGGATCGCACCGATGTAGAGATTAATTTTCATATGGCGCATTTTACCACATAGACGCCGCTTAACGTTTTTGTAGAATCTACGCATGCCCACCGCGACCACCGCCCCGACGGACCTGAAGGCCCTGACGAAGCACCTGCGCCACGACATCATCCGCATGATCGAAGCGGCCGGCAACGGCCATCCCGGCGGCTCGCTGTCCATCATCGACATCCTCACCGTGCTGTACTGGAAGTTCCTCAAGCACGATCCGAAGCTCCCGGCCTGGGAGGGCCGCGACCGCTTCATCCTCTCGAAGGGCCACGCCTGCCCCGCGCTGTACGCGGTGATGGCGCACCGCGACTATTTTCCCCCGGCCGACCTCCTGAACCTGCGCAAGCTCGGCAGCCCGCTCCAGGGCCATCCCGACCGCCTGCGCATGCCCGGGATCGAGTTCTCGACCGGCTCTCTCGGCCAGGGACTGTCCGTGGGGCTCGGCATGGCCTGCGCCGCCAAGCTCGATAAAAAAGATTGGAAGACCGTCGTGGTCTTGGGCGACGGCGAGCTTCAAGAAGGCCAGTGCTGGGAGGCTTTCATGGCCGCGCCCAAGTTCAAGCTCGACAACCTGATTGCGATCGTCGACCACAACAACGGCCAGATCGACGGCCCGGTGAAGGAGGTCATGGACATCGAGCCGCTGACCGACAAGCTGAAGGCCTTCAACTGGGAAGTGCAGGCGATCGACGGGCACGACCTCGAGGCCGTCGAGAAGGCGCTCGCCAAGGCCTGGGCGGCCAAGGACGGGCGCTCTCAGGCGATCGTCGCGAAGACGGTCAAGGGCAAGGGCGTGTCCTTCATGGAGCACAACATCGCCTGGCACGGGAACGCCCCCAAGAAGGACGACGCCGACAAGGCTTGCACGGAGATCCACAATGGCTTCTAAAGCGACCCGCGAATCCTTCGGCGAGACGATCCTCGAGCTCGCCGCGACGAACGAGAACCTCGTCGTCCTGGACGCCGACCTCTCCAAGTCCACGATGACCCAGCCGTTCATGAAGAAGTACCCGGCGCGCCACTTCGAGATGGGCATCGCCGAGCAGAACATGATCGGCGTCGCCGCGGGCCTGGCGCTCTCCGGCAAGATTCCGGTGCTGACCTCGTTCGCCTGCTTCCTGATCGGCCGCGTCGAGTCGATCCGCGTGTCCGCCGCGTACAACCAGACGAACATGAAGCTCGTCGGCACGCACGCCGGCATCGGCATCGGCGAGGACGGAACCTCGCAGATGGGCCTCGAGGACGTGGCCGCGATGCGCGCGCTCCCGCACATGACAATCATCCAACCGGCCGACCATATAGAAACACAGCAAGCGGTACGTTGGATGATTGAACATAAAGGACCGGTATATATCCGCCTGACCCGCCAAAAGATGCCCGATGTCCACGCCGCCGACTACAAGTGGCAGCCGAACAAGATCGACGTGATTTGGGAGCCGAAGGCTCCCAAATCTAAATACCAGGCGACGATCATCGCGTCGGGCGGCCCGGTGCCGCACGCCGTCGAGGCGGCCAAGCTCCTCGAGGCCAAGGGCTTCGCGGTGCGCGTCGCCAACGCGTCCACGCTTCTTCCCTTCGACGGCGAGACCGTCGCCCGGCTCGCCGCGGATTCGCAGCGCATCGTCGCGGTCGAGGACCACAACGTCCACGGCGGCCTCGGCTCCGCGGTGTGCGAGGCGATCGCCGAGCGCGGCATCTCCTGCCCGGTCGTCCGTCTCGGCATGCGCTCCTTCGGCGAGTCCGCCACGCCCGAGGAGCTGTACGAAAAATACGGCTTCACCGCGCCGAGCATCGCCGAGGCCTGCCTCAAGAATCCGGCGTAGCCGCGCCGTGCTCTCCGCGCGCGATCGCGTCGTCCTGGAGGCGCTGCTGCCCCCGGGCGGGCCCGAAGGCTTGCCGGGAGCGTTCGAGGCGGGCTTCGAAGAGTTCGAGCGGGGCTTCTCGGCCGACGCGCCGGCGACGATGCGCCTGGGCTGGCGCGCCGCGCTGTTCCTCGCCGCCTGGGCGTCGCCGGCCCTGATCGGCCGGCTCCCGCCGCTGGAGCGCTTGTCCGTCGACGATCGCGAGGCCGCGCTCGAGGCGATGGGCAAGAGCCGCGTCTACCTCATTCGCCAGGTCTTCCTCCTGCTCAAGGCCGTGACGAGCTTCGGCTATGGAAGCACGAAGGCGGTGCGCCGCGCGGTGGGCTACGATGCGCGTTGACGGCGCCAAGGGCGCGCGCTTCGACGAGGCCTTCGACTACGTCGTCGTGGGCTCCGGCGCCGCGGGCGCGACCGCCGCGCGGGCCCTCGCCTCGACGGGACGCTCCGTCTGCGTCCTCGAGGAAGGCGCCGCGATCGACCCCAAGGATTTCGGCGACGACTCCTGGGGCGCGTTCAAGACGATGTTCCGGGACATGAACGGCCAGGTCGCGCGCGGCCGGGCCTTCATCCCCGTCATCCAGGGCCGGACGCTCGGCGGCAGCACCGTCATCAACTCCGCGATCGTCTGGCGCCTTCCCGACGACGTGCTCGCCGAGTGGGCCGCGCTCGGCCTCGGCGACGCGCTCCCCGCAAAGGATCTCCATCGTTATTGGGACGAGATCGAGGCCGACCTGAACGTCGCGCCGACGCCGCCCGAGGCGTGGGGCGGCTTCAACAAGCTCATGCACGACGGGGCGCGGAAGCTCGGCGTCCAGGCCGAGCCGACGCGTCGCTACGCCTCCGGCTGCCGCGCGACGGGACAATGTCTGACCGGCTGCCCGAGCGGGGCCAAGCGCAGCATGCTGACGACCTACCTGCCGCAGGCCGAAGCCAAGGGCGCCGTGATCGTGACCGGCGCCGAGGCGCGGCGGATCCTGATCAAGGACGGCCGCGCGCTCGGAGTCGAGGGAAGGCTCTCCGCGCCGGGAAGGCCGGCCTTCACCGCGTCCGCCCGGCGCGCCGTCGTCGTCGCCGCGTCGGCGATCCAGACGCCCCAGCTCCTCGCGCGCAGCGGCGTGCGCTCCGCGCACCTCGGCGCCCATTTCATGGGCCACCCCGGCACGCCGATCTCGGGCTTCTTCGACGCGTCCGAGAGCTTGTGGCGCGGCGCGACCCAGGGCTACGACGTCACGCACCGCCGCCGCGAAGGCCGCGTCAAGATCGAGACGATCGGCCTGCCGCCCGAGGTCGTCTTCGCCCGCCTTCCCGGGGCCGGACGCCGCTGGAAGAAGATGATGACCTTGGCCAAGCAGACGGCGATCTTCGCCGTGCAGACGCGCGCCTGGGCCGAGGGCACGGTCCGCGAAGGTCCGTTCGGCGCCGACATCCGCTACGACCTCACGCGCCGCGACATGATGCAGATCCGGCGCGGCCTGCGCTTCGCCGCCGAGATCCTGTTCGCCGCCGGCGCCCGCGAGGTATGGCCCGGGATTCACGGCCTGCCCGAGAAGCTTCTGCCGGGCGAGGAGCGCCTGCTCGACGCCGGCCCCGACGATCCGGGCTGCTACTCCTGGATTCTCTCCCACCTGTTCGGCACCGCGCGCATGGGCGCGCGCGCCTCGGCCGGCGTCGTCGGCCACGACTTCGCCGTGCACGGCGTCCCGAACCTGGTCGTCGCGGATTCCTCCGTGTTTCCGACCAATCTCGGGGTCAACCCGCAGCACGCGATCATGGCCGTCGCGCGCCTGTGCGCCGAACGGCTGGCGGACCGGAGGATATGATGGAGCATCGCCCGTTGTTCGCGCGCATGAAGTCGATGAGCGGCGCCGAGCTCGCGGAGCTGATGGCGGCAGGCCGCGCGCCGTCGTACGAGAGCCTCGCCGGCTGGGAGTTCCGCGGCTGGAATCATCCGCCCATACTCGCCCTGCTCGGCATCCGCAAGTTCGTGAAAGGGTTTTTTCACGCCGACGGTCTCGAAGGCTACAACCGGCCGCCCCGCCAGGACGGCTTCGACGTCGAGTGGACCGGCGCGGGCGCGCCGTTCGGCTTCTACCGCGTCGGACTCCCGGCCGCGCCCGAGCTGCGCTACCCCAACTCGCTGGTGATGAACTACGGCGCGAGCCCGCGAAATCCCTTCTGGAAGCCGGAGCGCCTCCTGCGCGACTACCTCGTTCAGCCCGATCCCGCCGAGCCCGACGTCCTCCTCGGCCTGGCGACGCTCGCGCTGGGTCCGGCCCGCCCGGAGACCAATTACTTCCTGCTCGAGCGCCTGGGGCGCGCCGAATGGCGCCCCTGATCGCCGTCCTCCTCGCCGCGTCCCTCGCGGGAGCGGCGGAACCGGCGCCGACGACGATCCGGGTCCTGACCTTCAACGCGGCCGGCATTCCGCTCGTTCACCCCGGCATGGCGCGGCGAATCAAAGCGGCGGGCGCGGCCGTCGCCGCGGGAGGCTACGACGTCGCCGGCCTCCAGGAACTATGGTTCGACCGCGACAGCGCGACGCTCGCGGCCGCGGCGGGACTGCCTTATGCGGCGCGCTTCCGCCGTCGCTTCGCGTTCCGTTCGGGCCTGACGATCCTGTCGCGCTGGCCCGTCCTATTGAAGGAGGAGCGCGCCTTCAGCGCGGTGCGACCGTCGCTGCGCCATCCGTTCGAGGGGGAGACCGCGGCGAGCAAAGGCTTCCTGTTCGCGCGGCTCGCCACGCCCTGGGGGGAGCTCGACGTCTATTCCGCGCACACCTTGGCCGACTACCGCGAGGCCCAGTACCACCTGCTGCGCCTGACCGAGCTGTTCGAGCTGGCCGAGGGCGTCCTCGAGCTGTCGGGGGATCGGCCGTTCGTGATTCTCGGCGACCTCAACTCCGGGCACGGCGACGGCGAGTAC
>JAHFCD010000171.1 GCA_023249695.1 Elusimicrobiota bacterium | reverse complement strand
GGCTGTCGGGATTGTGCCACTGGTGGTGCAGGAAGCCGAAGCCGGCCGAGCAGTCCGAGAGGGCGGTGATGAAGATCGGAACGCCCTTCTTGTACGCGGCGAGCACGATCGAGTCCTTGACCTTGCACTTCTTCACGAGATACTTGCCCAGCTCCTCGACGATCTCGCGCGAGGAGTAAGGCTTCGGCTTCAAGGTTCCGATGATGTCGGAGATGACGTTGTCGCAGGCGCCGAGCTGATCCTCGTCGATGAAGGTGTCGTAGATGCGGTCGATGCGCGCGCCGCGCAGGGCCATGTCGTCTTCCCACTTCGAGCCCTTGTAGTGCTTGTAGCCGAGGGCTTCGAAGAAGTCCTGGTCGACGATGTTGGCGCCGGTGGAGACGATCGCGTCCACCATGTTGCTCTCGATCATTTGCCAGACGATTTTCTTCAGCCCGGCGGAGAACAGGGAACCGGCCAGGCAGAGAATCACCCCGCATTCCTTGTCGGCGAGCATCTTGTCGTAGATGTTGCTCGCGCGCGCGAGGTCGCGGGCGGAGAAGGACATCTTCGAGTAGGCTTCGACGAGAGGACGCATGTCGTGCTTGGTGATGTCGATGTGCTGGATCTCTTCCTTGAGCAGGTCCGATTTCTTTATGATCGCCATGTTGGGCTTCGGTACTCCTCCGTCGAGAATGTACGTCGCGTTTATTTTATAACATTGCTCGACGACGATGAGGAAAAACTTGCTCGGCAACGCCGGTTTGTTCGCGCTCCTGGTCCTCGCGGCCGTCCCCGCCGCCGCCCGCCGCCCGAAAAATTTCCGGCTGATGTGGAAGAAGAACGCCGTCGTCGCGGAGACGTCGGAGTCCACCGCCGCGTTCCACGGCCCACGGCGCGTGATGCCCGGACGCTGGACCCCGGAGGTGCGCGCGGCGCTCGACGCGTTCCTCGCGGAGCGCGGCGTCGGCGCGCCCGGCTACGACGCCGGCAAGCCTCCGGTCGTCATCCTGCCGTGGAGCGACGCGCTCGTCGCGGGGGATCCCGCCGAGCTTGTCTTTCTGCGCCTGACGACGAGGGTCGACTTCCATTTCACCGACGAGTGGTGGAATATCGTGCCGGTCGCCTCGGGGCGCCAGCCCGCGCGCGCGGCCTACGACCACTTCATCTCCCTGTCGAGCGCGGTGTGGCAGTCCCAGCCCGACTACCACCGCTACCGCAAGACGATTCTCGCCAGCTACCTCGGCCTTTGCCGCGAGATCGGCCGGCGCGAGTGCCGCCAGTACCTGATGCGGGTGTGGGCCGGCTGGAAGGAGTACGAAGCCGTCGAGTACGCGGCCCAGGACCTGTCGGAGGAGAAGTCCCGTCCCGCGGGCGTCGAGCTGGTCAGCGCCGAGCCCGGCGACGCCTCCCCGCTGCGCGTGCGCCGCGGCCTCCGCCTGATTCCGGAGATGCGCGACCTCGCGCAGAAGCTCCGGGCGGCCGGCATGGACGTATGGATCGTCGACGACGTGCCCCAGCCGGTGCTGACGGCCGCCGCGGCCGACTTTGGCATCGACCCGAGCCGCATCGTCGGCGGCGGCGCCGGCGCCGACGGGGCGCGCTACTCGGCGGCGATCCTCAAGCCTTCGCCGATTCGCGGCGGCAAGGCGGAGATCGTCAAGGCCAGCCTGGGCCGGGCCCCCGATCTCGTGCTCGGCCGCGACGCGGCCGACGTCGAGCTTTTGTCCTACGGCGACGGCCTGCGCGTGGTCCTCTCCGGCGATAAGGCGCTCGAGGCCAAGGCGAAGGAAAAAGGCTGGCTGATCCAGCCGTCCTTGGCTCGTTAAGGAAATGTGACGCGAGGGTCTCCTGTCGTTGACACGCCCGTCGCCGTTGCGCTACAGTGAACTTCTCGCCGAGCAGGAGACGCCATGATTGATAAAAATTCGCAGGAAGAGGTCGGGGACCTTTTTGTCACCGAAACCTCCCTCACCCTCAAGCTGCTGCCCAGCCGCAAGAGCGGCACCGTCGCGATCCGCTGGTTCGCCAAGGACGGCGTCACCAACGTCCGCATGGCGGCGAAGGACATCTCGACTCTCGTCGGCAAGCTGCGCGGCCGGCTCGTCGTCCGCAACCTGACCGTGACGACCGACCGGGGGCTCGACACCGACCTCGGCAAGACCCGCCTGCGCGAAGCCGTCAAGAAGGCGGGCTTCCTCGTCATCTCATGAGCGGCCGGCTCGCCGGCAAGGTCGTCCTGATCACGGGCGCCGGGTCGGGCATGGGCGCCGAGGCGACGGTCCGCTTCGCCCGCGAGGGCGCCGGCGTCGTCGCCTGCGACATGAATCTCGAGGCCGCCCAGCGCTCCGTGCAGGCGGCGGAAGCCGCCGGCGGCAAGGCGATCGCGGTCGCGATGAACGTCGCCAAGGAATCCGAGGTCAAGGCGGCCGTCGCCGCGGCCGTGCGGGCGTACGGGAAGATCGACGTGCTGTACAACAACGCCGGAATCTTCCCCAACGACGATCACTCGGTGACCGACACCGAGGAAGCCGTGTGGGACAAGGTTCTCGCGGTGAACGTCAAAGGCGTGTATCTCGTCTGCAAGCACGGCATACCGGAGCTGCTTCTCGCAGGCGGCGGCTCGATCATCAACGTCGCCTCCTTCGTGGCCCTCGTCGGCTGCTCGGTGCCCCAGGACGCGTACACCGCCTCGAAAGGCGCGGTGATCGCGCTGACGAAGTCGCTCGCCGTCCAGTACGGCCCCAAGGGCATCCGCACCAACGCGATCTGCCCCGGTCCCATCGAAACGCCGCTGCTCACGGCCTGGTTGTTCAAGGAGCCCGCCGAGAAGGCCAAGCGCCTCAACCGCATACCGATGGGCCGCTTCGGCAAGTCCGAGGACATCGTCAACATGGCCCTGTACCTGGCCAGCGACGAGTCGCGCTGGACCAACGGCGCCGCGATGGTCGTCGACGGCGGCATCACCTCGAACTACTTCTAAGATGCTGACCAAGCTGTGGATCGGCGGCGGGCCCGCCGCCGCGCTGTCCGGCAAGATCTACGAGGTCCGCAATCCGGCCGACGGCTCTCTGCTGGCCGAGGTCGCCGAGGGCGGCGCGGCCGACATCGACGTCGCGGTGGACGCCGCGGTGAAGGCCGCCTCCGGCCCCTGGTCCCGAATGACGGCTCGCGAGCGCGGCCGGATTCTCCTGCGCATCGCCGGCCTCATCCGCGACCATGGCGATTCCCTGGCGCTGCTCGAGTGCCGCACCGCCGGCAAGCCTCTCGGCGACGCGAAGGACGAGATGGGCCTGGCCGCCGACACCTTCGAGTACTACGGCGGCGCGGCGAACAAGCATTTCGGCGAGACGATCCCGGTCGCGGGCGCGGGCCTCGACTACACTTTGCGCGAGCCGGTCGGCGTGTGCGGCCTCATCGTGCCCTGGAACTTTCCGCTCGTGATCGCGGCCTGGAAGCTGGGTCCGGCGCTCGCCTGCGGCAACACCGTCGTGCTCAAGCCCTCGCCCGAGACGCCGCTGACCGCGCTGGCGCTGGCCAAGCTCGCCGCCGAGGCGGGCCTTCCCGAGGGCGTGCTCAACGTGGTCCCCGGCCCGGGCCCCGGCTGCGGCGACGCGCTCGTCCGCCACCCGCTCGTGCGCAAGATCTCGTTTACCGGCTCGACGGCGACCGGAACCGGGATCATGAAGGCGGCGGCCGACGGGATCAAGCGCGTCTCGCTCGAGCTGGGGGGGAAGTCCCCGAACATCGTGTTCGACGACGCGGACCTCGACCTGTGCGTCGAGAAATCGGTTTGGTCGGTGTTCTACAACGCCGGTCAGGATTGCTGCGCCCGTTCCCGGATCCTCGTCCACCGTAAGCTCCATGACGCGTTCGTCCGGAAGCTCGTCGCGCGGACGAAGAAATTCGTCGTCGGCCATCCCGAGAAGAAGGGCACCCAGATCGGGCCGATCATATCCGCCCGGCAATACGACAAGATCGCGGCGTACGTCGCCGCCGGCCGGGCCGAAGGGGCGAAGCTCCTGTGCGGCGGCGTCCGGCCGAAGGGCGTCCCGGCGAAGGGCCATTACCTGACGCCGGCCGTGTTCGCGGGCGCGAACGCCGGCATGAAGATCGTCCGCGAGGAGATCTTCGGCCCGGTGGTCGCGGTGCTGCCGTTCAAGGACGAGGCGGAGGCGATCTCGCTCGCCAACGACTCGGCGTACGGCCTGTCCGCGAGCGTGTGGACGCGCGACGTCGGCCGCGTCCTGCGCGTGACGCGCGCCGTGCAAAGCGGCGTGATCTCGGTGAACACGACCTCGAGCGTCCATCTCGAGGCGCCGTTCGGCGGCTTCAAGGGCTCCGGCCTCGGCCGCGAGCTCGGCCTCAAGGCGCTCGACCTCTACTCCGAGGTCAAGAACGTCTTCATCTCGAACGTCTAGGCGAGCTGTCCGCCGCAGGACGAGCCCGAGCCCGCCGCGCAGCCGTAGCAGTGGCGCGCCGTGACGATGTCCCGGTCCGCCCAGCGCGCCGGGTCGAAATCGAAGATCGTCATGCCCGGGACCGCGGCCGGAAGCTCGAGCATCTGGTTGAAATCGCAGTCGTAAAGCGCGCCGTTCCAGGACACCGAGAGCGTGTCGCGGCACATGAGCCCGTCGAGCGTGCCCGGATTGTACGCGTCGAGCAGCAGGCGCATGTACTCCGCGAGGTTGCCGGATTCCTCGAGCCAATCGAGGTAGCGCGCGATGGGCATGTTGGCGATGCAGAGCAGGCGGTCGAAGGATACGCCTTCCCCGGCGAGCGCGGTTTTCCATTCCCTTTCCAGGGAGCCCTGGTCGCCCGGCAGGAAGGCGCCGACGGGGTTCGAGATCAAGGTGAGGACCTTCCCGGCGGCGCCGCGGCCGTAGCCGCGCTCGTTGAGGAGCCGCAGCGCCCGAAGGGATTTCTCCCACGTCCCGTCGCCGCGCTGGGCGTCCGTCGCGCGCCGGCGCGGATGGGGCAGCGACGCGGCGATCTCGACGCCCCGGTCGGCCAGGAAGCCCGCGAGGTCCTTCTCGCGCTCGAGCAGCAGGACGGTCAGATTGCAGCGGTCGATCACGCGTTTGCCGCGCTTCCCGCATTCGTCGACGAGCCGCCGGAAGTTCGCGTTGAGCTCGGGCGCGCCGCCGGTGAGGTCCACTGTGCCCGCGCTCGTCTTGTCGAGCGCCGCCAGGCACGCGTCGACCGTGCGCGCGTCCATGTTTTCGACGGTCTTGTCGGGCCCCGCGTCCACATGGCAATGCCGGCAGGTCATGTTGCACAGCTTGCCGAGGTTGATCTGGAAGATCTCGAGGGCCGCCGGACGCAGCGGCGCCCCGGCGGCCGCGGCGAAGGACCCGCCGTGAGGCGCGTCGTCGAGGGGGAGGGCGGCGAGGCGCGCCCGCTGCGCGCGAGGAGGCCGGCTCACATGCTCGCTTTCTCGGCGTGCTCCTTCATCTGCATGCCGTGGACGAGCGAGGCCCCGCCGCGGATCGCGCACGCGACGTGCACGGCCTCGGTCATCTGCTCGAGGTCGGAGCCCTGCTTGAGCGCGTCGGCGCTGTAGGCGTCGATGCAGTAGGGGCACTGCACGGCGTGGGCGACGGCCAGCGCGATCAGCGACTTCTCGCGCACGGTCAGCGCTCCGGCCTTGAAGACCTCGCTGTAGTAGTCGAAGAATTTTTCGGCCAGCCGGGGCGCGCCCTTGCCGATGTCGCCGAATCCCTTCAGGTGCGCCTTGTCGTAGTAGTGTTCGTGATTGCTCATGCCCCGATGATACGAATTTGACAGAATCGCGGCGTGACCCCTCCCGCCTGGTCGGTCGTGATCCCCGCCCTCGACGCCGCGCGGGCCCTCGAGGGGCTTCTCCCGTTTCTGCTCGAGACCGGAGGCCCGGGGGTCGAGCTCGTCGTCGCCGACGGA
>JAHFCD010000170.1 GCA_023249695.1 Elusimicrobiota bacterium | reverse complement strand
GCACCGACCGCGTGATCGTGGTCGGCGGCCACTACGACAAGGTCAGCGAGGGCCTGGGCAAGATCGACAACGGCACGGGCGCGACGATGGTGGCGAATCTGTATCAGGCGCTCAACGGCGTCGAGACCGACGCGACGATCGTCTTCATCGCCTTCGCCCGCGAGGAAGAGGGCCTGTACGGCTCGCAGGCGTACGTGAAGTCGCTCGACAAGGCCAAGCGCGGCAAGATCGACGCGATGATCAACCTCGACACGCTCGCGGTGGACGGCACGTTCTCGTGGAAGAACAACTCGACGCGCGCGATGCTCGACCGCTTCGCGCAGGTGTCCCGCGAGAGCGGCCGCGCGATGAAGGAGGACTACCTTAACGGCGGCGACGCCGACTCCTCGACCTTCCGCGACGCCGGCATTCCCGCGGTCACGATCTACGGCGCGTCGCAGAGCGTGATCTTCGACATCATCCATTCCGAGAACGACAACATGGCGTCGTTCAGCCTCGCGCACTACAAGAACGCGTACCTCCTCGTGCTCGAGGCGATCAAGTCGCTCGACCGGACCCCGTTGGGCCCCGTCGGACGGAGAGACATTTAACGTGACGCGCGGAATTCTGGGCCCAGGAAAAATTGGGACCATTGCCCGCGCGATGTCGGGACCTTCGACCCGCTGGGTCGGAAAGACGGCTGTGATACTATGGCGGCAAGGACGCGCGAGATTCGAACGATGCACGGGGATATCGTGATAAAGAAAACGGCGAAGAAAGTTACGTCCATCTTTTGTTGTTCCTTGCTTTTGAGCGGCGCGTCCGCGCCGGCTTTCGCGCAGACGATGCGCGGACAAGTCGGCGGCGCGGGCCTCCATACGGGGCCCGTCGGCGGAGTCCTCTCCGCCGCGCCGACCCCGATGAACCCCGCCCTCAACGGCGGGGTTTCCTCTATACAGGGAAGCCTGACGCCGGTCCTCGCCGCCCCGAGCGCGGGATTGGCCGCGGCCGCCTTGACCCCGGCCCTGAGCGCCCCGAACGCTCTCGTCCCCGCGAAGGCCCTGACCCCCGTCGCCGCGATCCCCGCCGCGGCGAAGGCCGAGCCCGTGACCGCCCTCGGCGCCGCCCGCTCCTTGGCCGCCGCGATCGGCGACGAGAACCTCCCCAAGGGCCCCGACGCGGCTAAGGACGCCGCGGACAAGGCTTTTGACGGCGGCGCCGGCAACGGCGAGGTCGAGGGCGAGGACGCCTCCGTGCCTTTCGCCGCGAACGGCGCGCCGCTCGCGCAGCTTTACCCGCGCGTCGTTTTCGTGCAGGACGTGTTCTCCGGCCCCGTGTCCGAGAAGACGGTCGAGTACGTCAACAAGCTCGTGGACGCCGGCGTGCACGTGGTGTTCCTGACCTGGCGCCCGCATCGCGGCGCGGACTCCGCCGATTCGATCCTGATGGAACGCGTCAAGCAGTCGCGCAACAATCCGGTCATCGTCGTCTCCTACAACGGCGGCAAGGTGTCCTTGCACGGCCGCGCGGCAAACCCGAAGCCGCTCATCGAGAGCGTCGGCGCCTTCCCTAAAGAGGCGCTCGAGAAGATCAAGAAGATCGCGAGCGTCGTTGAGGCCGTGCCAACAGATGCTGAAGCGTTTTCCGTAACCGTCAAGCTCGACGACAAGACGGCGACCCCGTCGCTGAACGCCCAGATCAACGCCCTGAACCGCAAGTTCAAGGCCGCCGGCCTGGATTACAAGGCCGAGGCGCACCCGAACATCCCGGGTTCGGCGATCATTCACTCCCAGCCCCTGCGCTTTTCCTTGGCGCGGGTGATGCAGGCCCTCGAGACGCAGTTCGCCGGCGAGAACCTGGCCCAGGCTCCCGAGAAGTTCCTGATCCTGTCTGACTCCGTGAAGTCGCCCCGCTTCTCGACCTCCTTCCCTAAGAACTCCGAGATCCAGGTGGTTCGCGGCGGCGCGGCGATGGAGAACGTGCTCGGAGCCGTCCTCGGCGACCGCGCGCTCGGCAGCGTCTCCCTCAAGCTCGGCAAGCTCCGCCAGTACGTCGAGTACTGGGAGCCGTCGCACAGCCGCGCGCGTTCTTATGAACCCGACGCGGTCGGCGGCAGCGGCGGCGGCGGCTCGATCCGGCGCGCGGGCGGCGATCGCGAGACGAACAAGATGTTCGCGATGTACGTCGGCACGATCATGTTCCGCATGATGGCCCAGCTCTACGACGACATATTCCGTGGTCAGCACCAGCTCGCCAAGCTGACCGTCCTGCAGGCCCAGCTCCGCTCGATGTGGTACGCCCCGCTCAAGCACGGCGTCTACGTCAACAAGGGACTGGCCAAGATCATGAGCACGCCCGCGTGGCGCGCCCAGAGCAAGGGCTACCTCGAGTACGCGAACTCCTACCTGACGAACTTCTACTTCCGCGAGTTCGGCGACTACACCCGCGCCGCGCGCAACGTGCAGGAGAACTACGTCGGCCTCTCGACCGACCGCAAGAGCCTGATTACGCTCGAGTTCGTCTCGGCCGCGACGGGCAAGCTGTACAAGATCCACACCCGCATCCCGCGCGTCATGCGCCTCGAGATGGCGCAGGGCCTGACGCTCACGGCTTACGCCTACCGCACCGGCAAGGAAACGCCGGACGACGGCGAGGAGTTCCTGGCCCGCGTGCTCGCGATGGCGATGCTCAAGGGCCACGCCCGCAAGGGGCCGGACGGCAAGTGGCACCACGGCTCGCCCGAAGGCAAGATCATCGAGAGCCTCAACGTCCAGCTCGAGTACCGCACCAGCGCGCGCCTGCACATCTTCAAGGCCGAGGACTTCCTCCGCCTCGAGGAGAACCAGACCGTCAACGGCCCGATCGTCCAGGAGATCATCTCCGCGATCGAGCGCGAGGAGGCCGACGCCGAATACCAGGCCTACTACGCCGAGCAGGAGCAGGAAGCCACGAAGGACGATCTGAAGAAGAAGCCGGCCGCCAAGAAGCCGGCGGCGAAGAAGCCCGCCGCGAAGCCGGCCGCGAAGACCGTCGCGAAGAAGCCGGCGGCCAAGCCCGCCGTCAAGGGGAAGTAAGATGAACCTCGCGGCCCGTTTGCTCCGGGTCGTTCTGGCGGCGGCGATGCTCGCCCCGTCGTCGGCGTTCGCGCAGATGCGCGCCTCCGTCCCGGGCGCCTTGGCGGGCTCGCCGACCGTCGTTCCTTCCCTGGGCGCGGGGCTGTCCGCCCCGTCCCTGTCCGCGCCGTCGTTGTCCGTCCCTGTATTGGGCGGCGCGCTGTCGCCCGTCCTGGCGGCGCCGTCGATCGGTCGTTCCGCCGTGCCCGCCGCCGCCGCGGCGACGCCCGTCCCGTTCGCCCTGAGCGATTCGCCGAAGGCGAATCGGCCGGTCGCGGCCGCCGCGGCCAAGGCCGTCCTGCCTTCCGCGGCGGTTCCCGCGGGCGTGGCGCCCGGCGCGCCCGTCAACGCGCTGTCCGCCTTGCGCGACATGCCCGCGTCCCTCGAGTCCGCGCCCGCCGCCGCCGGCAAGTTCGACGGCGCGAAGGTCCGCGCCGCGATGGAGGAGCCCGTCGAGCCCGAGACCGTCACGAGCGAGGTCTCGGATCAGAACGTTCAGGACGACCTCGCCCTGTGGTTCACGCGCAAGCAGAAGGTTGACATCAAGAAGGACCAGGTCTATTCCCTCGTGCGTCCGATCCTCGGCAACGGCTCGCGCCGCTACTGGGAGAAGTTCGAGGAGAAGGCGAGCCTCGTCATCAAGGTCGCCGGCCAGGGCATGTTCGTCTCCAAGGTCACCTACGCCCGCACGGTGCCGATCAACCGCATGACGCTCAAGGACTTCCAGGGCGTCTACTCGAAGTCGATGCTCCGCGGCAAGACGATCTACAAGCTACGCGCCAAGCTCATCGGCGAGCTCAATGAGCGCAACGCCCGCACGACGCGCGGCCAGTCCGGCGTCGTGACCCAGCTCTCCGAGGTCCGCGTGGTGCGCGTGATGCCTTTCGGCGAGGCCCGCCTGCTTCCCGAGAACAAGGACGAGGAAACGTTCGCGCCGGTGGCCCGCGCGCAGTACGCCTTGCCCGCCGCCCTCCAAGGCCTCAACCACATGTCGCCCAAGGTCGTCTTCCTCGACATGCGCCTGTTCAAGGACGGAGTTCCCTATCCTTTCATCGAGGACATGACCAAGCTGATGAAGGCCGGCATGTACTTCGTCCTCCTCTCCGACAAGCCCAACGACGCCCCGGGCTCGGTCGAGGAACAGCTCACGCGCGGCCTCTCCATGAAGCAGAAGGAGCAGATCTCCCGCTACAAGATGGTCGTCCTCGCCGACGACGGCAACGTGCTGCAGTCCTACGACGGCGCCTTCGCGCGCTACCTGCCGTCCCGCCGCTTCGCCAACCAGGAGCAGGAGCTGATGCGCTTCGCGTCGCACCAGCTCGGGATGGCCGGCGAGATCGCTTCGCACGGCACCGAGTTCATCGTCCCCGTCAAGAAGGGCGGCGACGCCGCCGCGACGCGCTCGACCCTCGTCGCCCAGATGAAGACCCTGGGCCTTCCGACCGAATCCTGGCAGGCGTCCATCGCCGAGCGCGGCGGCAAGACCTCCGTCGTCGTGCGCCCGCAGAACCTGGCCAGCGCCATTCCCCACCTGCTCGAGACCTTGCGCGATCATGAGGGCCTGTACGTCAATCCGAGCGACATCATGACGATCTCCCGCGACGAGGCCCTGCTGGCCGCGACGAAGGGCTCCGTCCAGACCTCCACCATGCTCGAGCAGCAGGGCGCGGAGCTGGCCGACGCGTCGATCTCGGCGATCCTCGGGCCGTACCGCGAGAACCGCCCCGGCGACCTCGCGGCCTCGGCCTCCAAGATCACGAGCTTCATGTACAATCCCGACCGCCTCAACGGCGGCGGCGCCTTCAACGGCGGCAGCATCTACATGATGATGGGCCACGTCATGCACTCCGCGTTCAACTGGGCGGTGTGGAAGTACCGCAACGAGGGCGTGTTCCCGTCGGCAGACGACACCGTCGCGGCCGCCGAGAAGATCTGGCTCCACGAGGAGTCCGAGCGCACCGGCAAGAACATCGACCGCCCCGGCGAGAACCTCGCCGGCTTCCACGAGGTGATGGTCGGCCGCATGCGCACGATGCACGCGGTGACGGCGGACATCCTCAAGGTCTACCCGATCGCCATCGGCACCGAGCTGTCCAACATGCTCGTGTTCGACAACTACAAGAAGGGCGTCGCCGACAACCGCGACATCCTGCGACTGATCTTCGACTTCGTCGTGGCCCGAGAGACGCCGGAAGGCCTCGAGGTCGTGATCGTGGACTTCAAGACCGGCCAGACGCCGACCTTGCAGAACCTCGAGAAGGACGTTCAGGTCCAGCTCTACGACCTGGCCGTGCGCAAGATGTGGCCCAAGATCTCGATCCCCTACGGCGCCACCGGCGAGCGCCGCGCGGTGTCGGATTACAAGATCCGCTTCGTTTACCCGTCGTCGGGCTACCAGCCCCTGCTCAACGAGTGGAGCCGGATCAAGTTCGAGCGCTTCCTGCGCAACGTGATGAACCGGATTCGCAGGCACAACGCCCCGCCCGCCCCGAAGGTCGAGGCGCCGGCGAAGCGCAAGCCTCGGGCGAAGGCCCCGGTCAAGAAATAGCTCCGACGCTGAATCGGAAGCCCCGGCGGGATTTCCCGCCGGGGCTTCTTTTTTTTCGGGCGCCGCGCCACCCGGAAAATATCGAAAATAGTAGTATGGGCGCATGAACATCCCTCGAGCCGTTCTCGCCTTCTTCCTTCTTTTCGGGCCGGCCGTCGCGTCGGCCGCCGAGACAGCCCCCGACTGGGTCTTGCAGGGGACCTATACCGAGAAGGGAGCGCTGTTCGCGGTCGGCATCGGCATGTCCCGCGTGGACGCCTTGGCCGCCGCCCTCGGCGAGCT
>JAHFCD010000169.1 GCA_023249695.1 Elusimicrobiota bacterium | reverse complement strand
GTAGTCGGCGAGCTTCTTTTGGATCTCCGGGAAGGTGTATTTGTCCGTCGTGTGGCGGAAGCCCTCGACGGGGTTCGAGCAGAACACGCAGGCGATGTTGCACTGCGGCCAGATCGGGAAATCAGGCATATCAGCTCGCCGCCTTTGCCGCCTCGTGGATCGGCTTCAGCTCGTCGTCGCCGACGCGCTTCAGATACTCGTTCCAGACGCCCTCGCAGCGGTCGAACAGCGAGCAGCCCTCGCATTTCGCGGGCTTACGGCGGCCCGCGATCTTGCGGCCCGCGCCGACGTCGTCGTTCTTGAAGTCGGGCGCCCAGTGGCGCGTGCGGAAGGTCGCCACCTCGCGCACCTCGGAGATCTGGTCGAGGTGGTCGGGGAAATGGCACAGCGGGACGTAGCGCGCGACGAAATCCTTCGTGCCGCCCGCGCGGCCGATGTCGAGGGCCTCCCGCATGTACGGAGCGGCCTCGGAGATGCGGGGCACGAGCCCGTCGAAATTCGTGTAGGCGCCGCCGTAGGTCGGATCGACGAAGATGAACTCGACGTGATGGATTTTGAGCCTTAAGAAAAGCCTGGCGATGTCCGGCAAATGCTTCATGTTCTGCTTGATGACCGTGCAGTTCCCGAAGATACGGTCGAGGCCTTCCTTGCGCACGTTCGCGATGCCTTGCAGCAGGTCGTCGAACGAGCCGGGAGCGTAGGTCAGGCCGTCGTGCAGCTTCGCGTCATGCCCGTGGATCGAGAACACGAGGTCGGTGACGCCGGCGGCGACCGTCTCCTTGGCGAACTTCGGATAGGCGAGCATGCGGCCATTCGTGACGACGACGATATCCTTGAAGCCGAGCTTCTTGGCGGTCTTGACGAGCGGGATGAAGTCGCCGCGCACGGTCGTCTCCCCGCCGATCATCTCCAGATATTCGACGCCGGCCGCCTTCGCCTGGACCATCTCCTCGACGATCTGGCGCGTGGACTTGTCGGGCAGGTCGCGCTTGTTGAGGTCGATGCAGAAGTGGCAGTGGGAGTTGCACGAGAAGCCCGTGAACAAGACGAGCTTCTGCGTCCGTCCGCCCTGCGGCGGCGTCCAGTCGCCCCCTTTGTCCTGGCTCACGAGGGCGCCTCCGTCTTGAGCGACCACAGGTACTTGCCCTTCACGAACTCGCGCTTCACCGCGCCCATTTTGATGAGCGTCTCCGCCGCGTTGATGACGGCGTTCTCGTCCTTGCAGTCCTTGCACAGCGGCAGGGACTCGGCGACGGCGAGGAACTGCTTGGTCGTGACGTTGTTCTTGATCTTGAGCACTTCGATCACGCATTGCTCGTTGTCGGTCAGGATCCCGCCGCGGCCCTCGTGCTGCTCCATGCGCGGGCCGCGCGCGTCGTAGCGCTCCGGGATCTCCAAGATGGGCTTGATCTCGTCGGTGCCGAAGTAGCGGGCGTAGCTCGCGTCCCAGCCGATGCAGCGGTCGTTGTAGACGCACTTCTTGCACGCGTCCGTCTTCATCGTGTGCGCCTGCGCCGTCTGGTCGAGGTCGCGCTTCTCGCCGAGCGGGTTGACGACCATCGTGTTGAACGCGGACCAGCCCAGCATCTGTTGCTCGTAGCCCGGCAGCACGCAGGGCGTAAAATGGAGCAGCAGCGGAGGCTTCGGGTAGTTGATCTTGGTGAAGACCTCGTAGGCCTTCCGGATATAAGGCGCGAGCTCCGTCATCGTCACGCCGATCTTGCCGCCGACCTTCGCGTTGAGCTTCATGTTGCCCTCGTACAGGGGCGCGATGATGACGAAGTTGGAGAGTTGCAGCTTCAGCAGAAACAGCTCGTAGAACTCGACGAGGTGCCGATAGTTGAGCTCGTTGAGGACGATGTTGACGCCGATGCCGACGTTGAGCTGCTTCAGATTCTCGATCGACTTCAGGTTTTTCGCGAAGGCGCCCGGGACCGCCACCAGCTTGTCGTGAAGCTCGGCCGTGTGGCCGTGCAGCGAATACTTCACGAACGTCAGGCCCGCGTCCCGCAGCGACTTGGCGTACTCATAATCGGCGATCCGGATCCCGTTCGTCTGGATGCGCACGTAGCCGTAGCCGATTTTCTTGGCGAGCGCGATCAGCTTCGGCAGCTCGGGACGGATCGTCGGTTCGCCGCCCGTGAAGCCGAGGCGGCGGTAGCCGTTCTTGTAGGCCATGTACATGAACTCGACGGCCTTCTCGAACGGAAGGTCGTTGGGCTCCTTGCGCCACTCGAAGTCCTGCGAGCAAAAGAGGCACTTCGCCGAACAGTTGTAGTTCAGCAGGATGTCGAAGCACTTCGTCCCGTCGAAGCTTTCGCGGTCGATCCGCTCGAGCTGCGGAAGCTCCGCCATGATCCGGGGAGTCTCGGCCACTAGCAGGCCTCCTTCGCGTACGCGCGCGCCGCGTCGAGGAACAGGTCGACCTCGGCCGCCGTGTTGTAGGCGCCGAGCGAGGCCCGCGCCGTCGCGTCGACGCCGAGGCGGCGGTGCTGCAGGTGCGCGCAGTGCTCGCCGACGCGGATCGCGATGAACCGCCCAGGCAGCTCATGATTCAGGAACAGGTTGAAGTCCACCGGCGAGAAATCGGGATGAGCGGAGGCGAACGTCACGAGGCTGCCTTTCTCGAGATCCGCGGGCCGGCCGAGCACGCGGACCTCGCCGATCTTCGCCAGCCCCTCGGCGAGCCGCCGGACGAGACCGCCGACGTGCGCGCGCAGGGCCGCGGCGGGCAGCGACTCGCGCAGCTTGAGCGCCTCGTGCAGGCCGATCGCGCCGCCGAAGTTCTGCACTCCCGCCTCGAAACGGCCTGGAGCGTCGAGGTAGACCGGCTCGGGCGCGCTCTTCAGATCCCACGACACGGACTTCACCGTGCCGCCCCCGAGCTTCCAGGTCCCGAGGCGGTTGAGCTCCGTTTCGTGGCCCCACAGGACGCCGACGCCGAACGGGCCGCCGAGCTTATGGGCGGAGAACGCGACGAAGTCGGCGCCGAGCGTCGAGACGTCCTCGCGGTGCGTGCCGAGGTACTGCGCGTCGTCGACGAACACCTTGATCCCCTTGCGGCGCGCGAGCTTCGCGGCCTCCGCGACGGGCACGACGCCCCCCATCACGTTCGAGGCGTGCGTGAGCGCGAGCAAGGCAACCTTGTCGTCGAGCATCGCCGCGAGGCGGTCGAGGTCGAGCACGCCGTTCTCGGTCGGGCAGATCTCCAGCTCGATCTCGCCGTGGCGCGCCCTCTCGATGAAGGGCAGCGCGACCGCGTTATGCTCGAGGTCGGAGATCACGACCTTCCGCCGTCCGAGCTCGTACGGGAAGCCGCCGCACACCATGTTGGCCGCTTCCGTCGTGCCCGACGTGAAAACAATCTCGTTGTCGCCGTCGGCGTTTAAAAAGCGCGCCGCGGAGCGGCGCGCTTCCTGGAACCAGTCCTCGACCTGCTGGCTCAGCAGGTGGGTCGAGCGTTTGCCCCCGCAGCCGCCCCAGTTCGCGTAGAAGTCCGCGAGCCGCTCGGCGACGCGCGCCGGCTTCAGCGCGGTGCAGGCGCTGTCGAGATAGATCAGCGCCTTGCCGTCGACCTCGCGGCCGAGGGCCGGGTAGAGGGCGCGCAAGGCCGGAACGTCGAGCGCCGGCGCCGCGGCGGGCGTCGGCGTCAGAATTCGACCGCCTTGATGAGCGGCATCGGCTTGAGCTCTCCGTAGATCTCGAGGTAGTCGCGGCGCGGCCCGGGACAGGCCTCGCGCATCACGCAGCCGTCGCAATCGGCGACCTGCTGCTTCTCGGCCAGATGCACGCCGGGCTTGTGCTCGCGCATCTTCCGGTAGTCGGCGTGATGCGCCTTGTAGTCGATGACGAAGCAGACCGGGATGTGATCGACGTCGAAATCGATCCCGTTCTCCTTGCAGGCCTTGAAGGCGGCGTTGAGAAACGGCGCGGCTTCCTCGAAGCGCGGCATGATGAGCTCGTTGCCCTTGGCCCGGCCCATGCCCTTGCAGTAGCTGAACTGGATCCACGAGAAGCCCTTCAGCTCCTTCGCGGCGAAGCGCACGAAGGCTTCGGCGTGGCGGTAGTTGAGCGAGTGGACGATGTAGTTGAGGCGCACCTCGGAGCCGAGCGAGATCAGATGCCTCACGCCCGCGACGCGCCAGTCGAAGGCGCCGGGCGTCTCGGTAACGGCCAGGTCGAGCTCCGCGTCGTGCGCGGAAAAATTGATGTTGAAAAAGTTCACCAGCCCGCGGATCAGCTTGAGGCGCTTCTCGTCGTAGCGGGTCAGCAGGATTCCGTTCGTCTGGAACTCGATGATCTTCCCCTTCTTGCGGCAATGGAGGAGGATTTCGAGCAGCTCGGCGGGGTCCTTGATCATCGGATCCCCGCCGGAAATCTGGACGTGGCCGGTCTTATCCCGGTCTATCTCGTCGAGGAGGTATTTGAGGGCGTAGGTCCCGGTGCGGCCCTCGGCGGAGCAAAAGACGCACTTGATATTGCAGACACCATTGACCGGGAGATGCAGTGCCATGGGGCTAAACTATACCACATTCGTTTTGCCGCGCCGGACGAGGCCGGCTCTTACAAAGTCGCGAAAGTCGCGGCGCAGCCCGCCGCCGGGCAAGGGCAGCAAAACATCGTCCCGGAGTTGTCCGAGGTGCCGGAGGAAGCCTGCCATTTGACCAGCACGCCGCTGATATAGGTGGCATAGCTGCCGCCGCCGCACGAGACGACTCCCAAGCCGTAGGCCATCGGAGAGCAGGAAGAGCCCTGTCGAGAGATGATCGCGCCGCCGACGGACAAAGCGGGGGACGCGCTGGTCCCGTAGCCGTTGCCCGCGGCCTCCAAAGCCAAAGTGCCGTTGTTGTAGCGGAGCTGATGGGCGATGACGCTATGATGGTGGAAGTAGATCGTCGCCTGGCCGCTGGCCGCGGTCGGATTGGCTCCGCCGACCTCCATCGCGTTGGCGTTCATGCCGCCCGCGCCCGTCGGATAATAATTCGAGGCGAAGATCTTGTCGCTGAACGCGCCCTTTCCGACCACGACCAGCTTCTCGAGCGGGGACGCGGTGCCGATCCCGACCTTCGAGGCGGCGCCGCCGTCGCGCGCCAGGTAGGTGTTGCCCGTCGTGATCATGTTCGTGTACACGCCGGAGGGCGCGGGGTAGTAGGTCGAGAGGGTGACGCTTTCCGAATCCAGCTCAGGAACCGCGCAGAGCATCATCGCGGCGGCGCCGGTGAAGGCGATAAAGCGCCGGCTGAACGTCAGATCGAACTTGAGCTTGATTTCGGCCATAGTACCTCCGACTCTCGGAGTGTATCAGGGGCGACGAGGTTCGTCAAGACCTGGGTCCGGCCGGGCTATTCCAGGCCCAAGGCCGGCAAGGTCGCGCGCAAATACGCGGCCTTCGAGCCCGGGGACAGGGCCCCGGGGCGCAGGCCGTCCCAGACGCAGGAGAGGGCCTCGGGAAAATCGAAGTCGCGGCTCAAGGTCTCGCGGAAACGGTGCTGGTACCCGGTCACCCCGCGCGAGCTGGGCTCCAAGGTCACCCCGGAGAGCGACCGCGCCGAAGCCCGGAGGTCGGCCAGCTCCCCGCGCGCGGAGGAGAGGCCGTCCCAGGAGAAGATCAGCGGCAGGCGCGGGTGGGTTTTCAGGCAGAAGTAGTGGAAATCCTCGGAGGTAAATCCGCGCGCCGCGAAATCCCCGGCTTCGGTGGACGCGGCGGCGACCAGCAGGCGCGTCCCCGCGCCGGGAGCGACGGCCACGCGCAGGTCGGCCGCGTCAGCCGGGGAGTCGACGACCTCGTAACCGAGGAATCCCAAGGCCCCGCGGGCGGCCGCGGCGACGGCGCGCGCGCGCGCGGCGGTGAGCGGGCCGGCGGCCGTCGTTTCCACCAGGAGGCCGACCTTCGGAGGGACCGCGGGAGCCCACGCGGCCAAAG
>JAHFCD010000168.1 GCA_023249695.1 Elusimicrobiota bacterium | reverse complement strand
TGGTCCCGCGAGCAGGTCGAAGGATGGAAAAAGACGACGGACGCGGTCCATCTCAAGGGCGGGCTCATTTTCCTGCAGCTATGGCATGTCGGACGCATCTCCGACCCGGTGTTCCTGAATGGCGAGCTCCCCGTCGCGCCGAGCGCGATCGCCCCGAAGGGAACCGTCAGCCACATCCAACCCGAAAAGCCGTTCGTCGTCCCGCGCGCGCTGGATCGCTCGGAGATACCCATCGTCATCGAGGCGTTCCGGAAAGGCGCGCGGAACGCGAGACTGGCGGGTTTTGACGGCGTCGAGATTCACGGGGCCAACGGCTACCTGCCGGACCAGTTCCTGCAAAGCTCGACGAACCGACGCGCCGACGATTACGGCGGTCCGATCGAGAATCGGGCGAAGTTCCTGCTCCAAGTCGTCGATGCCGCCGTCTCCGCTTGGGGACCGGATCGAGTCGGCGTTCATCTCTCCCCCCGGGCCGACGCGCACGACATGGGTGACGACGATCTCAAGCGGACGTTCGGCTACGTCGCCCGAGAGCTCGGCAGACGAAAGATCGCCTTCATCTTCCTGCGGGACGCCCAAGGCGAAGGGTACCTGACCCCGTATCTGAAGGAGCAATTCGGCGGAACCGTCGTCGCGAACCAGCAGCTCACGCCGGAGCTCGCCGAGGCCCTCGTTCGAGAAAGGAAGGCGGATTTGGCCGCCTTCGGAACGCTCTACATCTCGAACCCGGACTTGGTCGAACGCATCGGCGCCGGCGGTCCGTTCAACGATACGAATCCTTCGACCATCTACGCCGAAGGCACGACCGGCTATACGGACTATCCGTTTCTTCCTCAGCTTCACGAAACGAAGCAGCGCCAGGATAAAACGTAGTTGCGGGCGCACGGCTCAGGGGAACGAAGCAGTTCTTCGAGGATCGGGGAGGGCTCGCATTGTTGAGTTTCAGCGCGAAGAGTGCAATCAAAGCGAAAAAACGTCGTTCTCCCCGCGAAGCGAGCAGCGGCATGACCGGGCTGCTCTCGGCGGGGCTTCTCTTCGCCTGGGCCGCGACCGCGGCCGCCGCGGGCGCTCCGGCGGGCGTCGAGCCGGCCTTCGCTGCCTTCGACAGGACGCGCGAGCTGGGACGGATATCCCCCCACTTGCCGCTTTACATCGTCTACGGCCCGCAATCGCCCGAGGCGAAGTATCAACTCAGCTTCAAATACCGCCTCTTCAGCGCGCCGGGGGACGGCGATCTGCGCGGGGTCTATTTCGGCTATACGCAGCGGGCCCTCTGGGATACCGGCGCCCCATCGAGCCCGTTCTTCGACACGAGCTACATGCCGGAGTTGTTCTGGGCGTCATTGTCGCCGTCGGAGTCCTACGCCGCGGGGGGCGGCGCCCACTGGCTCGGTTATCATGCCGGAGTCCAGCACGAATCCAACGGGAAAGACGGCGGCGCCTCCCGAAGCATCAACACCGCTTATGCGCGGCCGATCGTCATGTTCGGCGACTTCGGCGGCTGGAACCTCGTCTTCGCTCCCAAGATATTCGCCTACTTCGGCAGTCTGGAGGACAACCCGCTCATCGCCGATTATCGCGGCTACGTCGAATGGACGGCCGTCTTCGGAAAAAAAGACGGCCTTTCGGTCAGCGTATTCGGCCGTACAGGCAGGCGCTTCAATCGCGGCGGCCTGGAGGTCGGCGTGACGCACCCGGTTCGGATCCCGGCCGTGGGGTTCGCCTCCTTCGCGATGCTGCAGTGGTTCGAGGGCTACGGCGAAAGCGTGCTCAGCTACGACCGGCGTTCGTCCGCGATCCGCATAGGTCTCGCCTTCGTGCGCTGATCGGCCCGTCCTTCGACGGCCCGCGGCGTGAAGTTCCGTGTTTCCTTGCGCGGCGCCTTCAAGTAGTCGCATAATGAGACCTAGTCTTGATTTGAGACCAAAGGAGCATCATATGTCAGCCTCTGAAAGCATCGCCGTGACCGGAGCGACGGGCCAGTTGGGCCGGCTCGTCGTCGCCGAGCTGCTGAGGCGCGCGCCGTCGGCGCGCGTGATCGGCGTGGTCCGCAACCCCGCCGCGGCGAAGGAGCTGGCGGACCGCGGCGTCGAGCTGCGCAAGGCCGACTACGAAGATTCCGCCTCCGTGGCGGCCGCGCTCGCCGGGGCGGACAAGACGCTCCTGATCTCCTCCAGCGAGGTCGGGCGGCGGGTCCGGCATCACCGCGTCGTGATCGACGCGGCCAAGGCGGCGGGCGTGAAGTTCCTCGCCTACACGAGCATCCTGCGCGCCGACGCGAGCCCGCTGGCGCTGGCGCGCGAGCATCGCGAGTCCGAGGCCCTCATCCGGGCGTCGGGCCTCCCGTTCGCGCTGCTGCGCAACGGCTGGTACACCGAGAACTACACCGTCAACATCGCCGCGGTGATCCGGCACGGCGCCGTCCTCGGCGCGGCCGGCGACGGGCGCATCTCGTCGGCGACGCGCGCCGACTACGCGGCGGCCGCGGCGGCCGTGCTCGCCGGCGACGCGAAGGGCCGGGCGGGCAAGGTCTACGAGCTCGCGGGCGACGAGGCCTACGCGCTGGCGGAGTACGCCGCCGAGATCGCGCGGCAGTCCGGCAAGCCGGTCGTCTACAAGAACCTGCCGGAAAGCGGCTACAAGGCCGCGCTTCAGGCCGCCGGCCTGCCGGAGGTCTACGCGGAGATCTACGCGGAAAGCGACGCGAAGGCCGCGGGCGGCGCGCTCTACGACGCCGGCCGGGAGCTGAGCGGGCTCATCGGCCGCCCGACGACGACGCTCGCGCGGTCCGTCGCGGAGGCGCTCGCGGCCTCCTAGCGGCCGCGCCGAAGAGCGCTTCGAGGCGAACGCCGCGCGGGCAGAGCCGATGAACGCCCGCCGGCGGATTCCCCGATAATAAACGGGAGTTCATGGATTTTCTCGACGCGCAGGGCGCGGCCGAGTCATCGTCGGAAAGCACCGTGAAAGGCTGGAAGGTGAAGGCCACCTACAAGCCGCCGACGCCGGAAGAAATGAAACGGAAGAAGCACAGCATCAGCCAGACGATTGCCGCCGCGCTGAAGAGGATGAAGGACGCCTAACCTTTCACACGCATGCTCTTGATACAATCAGGCCGTTATGCCGACACCGGAACAATACCGCACTGCGCTTGAAGCTGCGATCCGCCGCCTCCATGTGGCCGGGCACACGAATTTCTATGTGCAACGCGACCCCTCGATATTCCACGACACCAATATCAAGGCCTGGATCATGGGCCAGACAGGAAACATCGGACTTCCCGATGCGGACCTCGCAGTGCAGGACGATGAAGGAAGAACACTTCGCGCCTATCTGATCGTAATCGGAAATGTGGGGATGTTGGAAAACGAGGCGCAGCTCCGGTTGCAGCGCCTGCGCGGGCAGCTTGCGCAGCTCGGCGTTCCCGACGCGCTCTGCATCCTGACCCAGGGCAGCGAGGCAACAGTCCCGGAGCCGGTTCCCGACACCTATATCCCGCAGAACATGCGCGGCACCCGGGTTGAGCGCATCAGCTTCCATCCCTCGGAGCTGGTGCTTGATTATCTCCGGATGGCGAAGATCAATATCTTCAACTCGTCCAATACTCCTGCCGCGCCGTCGCTTATTGCCGAGGGGCTGGGCTTGCCAGAGGCCGGAGTCATTGAGGCCTGCGAAACGCTTCATCGCACGGGGCGCTTGGAGCTTATTAATGTCGGCAGCCGCCGCTTCTATCGCATCCCATGAACTTCACTGTGTTCGTCGCCTGCGATTTTGCGCGGAATGGGCCGTACCGGACTATCACGGACGCAGTGGCCGCCTGTTCCGAGTCCGACTCCAAGGTGTATCCCATCCTTTCTAACACCAATAACAAGGCCCTGCTGGAAGCGTTCGGGGAGGCGAACCCTGATATTCAAAGCGGGCTGCTGTTTTCCAAGAAGCTCGCAGTGAAGATACGGACGCTTATCAAAAACTGCGACTTTGCGATTTTTGACCTGTCCGGCTACAAGGACATGGAGCTTCCGGCCAATGATGCTCCCCTGGACGGATTGGAGAAGCGCTACTGCCTCAATGTGATACACGAATTCGGTATTGCGACGGCTTTTGCAGACGAGGCAATGCGCCGGGATTCGCGCTTCTTTTTCCGGAAGGGCCTGACTCCGATTGAGGACATAAGCAACCTGCAAGGCGATCTGCCGCTCACCTATGATCCGTACAAGAGCTTCGCCCATCTGAAAGAGCAGCTAGAGAATAATCTCGCTCCGCTGATTTGGCAGCGCCGGAACGCCGCAAAAACCCCTCCAACCGCTCCCTAGATTTCCGCATATGCGGCCTGCCCGCCGCGTGTCCCTGCCGGCTGGAATCTTCCCGCCGCACATTTGACTCCTATGTAGTATGATGGGCCCATTGTCATTTTGGGCCTTTTGGCCCAGGGAGTCCCTATGCGCCTTTACCCCGCCTGCCAAGATGCGACGGGCCAATTCCCGGACGAGGCGAATGTGAAGGTGCTGCCGTCGCCGGTCATCATTGAGCAGTGTAATCTCATCAGCGCGCCGCCCATCTGCAATTATCGGTGCGTGGTCTCGGGGCGCGTGGTGGCACGATCGCCGCAGCCAGACGGCACCTGCAAGAATCCCATCTACGAGCAGGTGCCCCGTTCGGGGAGATAAGCGCGGATGAAAGTGGAAAATATACCGCTGTTTGATAAATTGGACCGGAGCTTGAGAGACTGCTTTTTTGAGGAATGGAAGGCAGGAAACATTAAAGAGTGGAAGCGCGACTATTTCCGTCCTGCAAGCGACCTCATGCTCAAGACGCTCGGGCCGTTCATAGGCAAGGGGTTCTATAACCTGGCTTTAATGACTCGGTTTTCCGCAAAAACTGAAAGCGGTTGGAACGCGGAGCGCGTCTCAGAAATCATGCAGGTGGGAACCGTAAATGTCGTTGATTCCGACCCGCCGAAGATATCGGCCTATTGCGCGCCGGAAATGGACGCCTCGTCTCCCGCGCATCTGCCATGCCCGGCGTGTCGCGGACTTGGCATCAGGAAAGACGGCGCAGCAGGCGGGCCGACCCTGCCGCCGGAAGTATTGGCGATACATGATCCGATGGCGCAGGCGCTCGGCACGAAGGAATTCCAGGAACTGCGCAGCCACCGCGCGAAAGTCATATCCGGGGAACTCACCGGCATGTCGGAGCCGGGCATCTTTCAGATCCTGTTCAAAGGATGCTTCCAGGGATTCGGGGCCGATCCGCTGGACAGCGTTGCCCTGATCCATTATCCGGCGGTCTGGAATTTCCCCGCGTATGTCGGTCAGGATGAGGTCGACGGGTTCGGGCTTGATCCTGCCGTTGCGGCCGGGGCTCCCTGGCGGCGGCGGTGCGAAGAGTGCAGGGGCGCCGGAGGAATTCTCTCGCGCCGCGGAGAGATGCGAATCGAGCGCGAGGCCGACGGCCGCGGTTAATCTCACGGGGACGCCCCGGGAACTCCGTAGGTATCGCTCCATATCCCCGCGTCGTCGATGGAGGCGCCCCTAGACGAGGCGTCGGCGCGCGTGCAGATCGGCGGCGACGGCCAGGCACGCCATCGCCGTCATATGCGCCACCGTGACGAGCGCGGTCGCGGCCACGACGAGCGTGAACGCCGGCACGCAGAAAATGACGAACATCGACCGAGGCGTGACGTCCCCGAACAGGCCGGGCAGGATGTTGGCCGCCGCGGCGCTGAGGGTCACGCCTCCGAGGTTGGCCAGCACCACGAAGCTCGTGCCCGATTCGGCCATGGCCGCGGTCGCCGCGCCCGCGAAGAACAATATCTTCCGCGCGGACTTCGCGTCATGGACGTCGAGCCGGCGGAACGCCTCAGTCAAGCCGACTCCGCCCTCCATCATGGCCGCCGTCAAAACGAACGCCCCGGCCATCACGCCGAATTCGATGAGCCACGCCGACAGACGCG
>JAHFCD010000167.1 GCA_023249695.1 Elusimicrobiota bacterium | reverse complement strand
CACGGAATCTTGTCGAGCACGCGCTTGAGGCGTCCCTGCGCGTCGACCTCCATGCGCAGGCCTCCGTCGCGGCCCCGCAGCTCGTCCTCGAAAATCTTCTCGAGACCGAGGCGGCCGGTGCGGGAGTCGACGCGATAGCCCTTGGGCTTGCGCTCGCGCCACTCGCGCTGCCCCATCTTGCCCATGTAGCCGAGCAGGTGGCTCGCGAAGCGCCCGAACGGATAATAGCGGCGCGCCTCGACGATGAGGTCGACGCCGGGATAGATCGTCTTGAGCTCGGAGAGCCGGAACATCGTCTGCGTCGGCAGGTTCTCGGCGAGGCGGATGGCGCTTTCCTCGCGCACGGCCTGCTCGAGGGCCTCCAGCAGGCCCTCCGGATCCCGGCCGAGCTGGCGGCCGAGCTCCTGCGCGAGCGGCTTGAGGTCCTGGCGGCGCCGCTCCTTGCCGGGCAGAAAGATCAGGGAGAAGGCGGGCGCGTTGGTGGCCACCGGCACGCCGTTGCGGTCGTAGATGCGCCCGCGGGGCGCGTTCTGATGGATCATCTGGGAGCGGTTGCGCTCCGCGGCCAGGCGCCACTCCGCGGCCTGGACGAGCTGCATCTGCGCCAGGCGCAGGCCGAGCACGAGCCCCGCGGCCGCGATGCAGAACCAGAGAATCTCCAGGCGCTCCAGGGGCACCTCGCCGCCGCGGCTCATCGGTCCCTCCGCGCGTCCCAGGCGAGCGCGGCGACCGTGACCGTCGCGGCGTTGAGAAACGGCGTCACCAGAATCGCGATCCAGCCGCTCCACTCGAAGCTCTTCGTGAAGGTCAAGCCGAGCAGGCCGAGCCCGATGAAGCTGGCCCACGTGAACAGGAAGGTCGTCGCGGCGAGCGGCCCGGGCGCGCGCAGGTCGATCTGGCGGCGGGCGACGCCGACGAAATAGGCGGCCAGGGTCAAGGTCAGCGCGCTTGCCCCGAACAGCTCCGCGCGCGCGACGTCGAGGTAAAGCCCCCAGCCGAAGCCAGCGAGCATGCCCAGCACCGCCCCGCGCCGCGCCGCGATGAGGATCGTCAGCACGAGGAGAAACTGCGGGGCCGCGCCCCAATAGGCGAAGTGGGTGTTCCACCACCACTGCAGGAACATGGCGCCGATGAACAGCGCGACGCCGCGCAGAAAGCCGATCATTGGGCCTCCTCGGGATCCACGGGCTCGACGGGCGCCGCCGCCGGTTCCGCTTCCGTCTCCGTCTGCGTCGACACCGCGGCCGCTTTCCGGCGGCGGGGACGCGCGGCGGTCGTCGTCGAGACGGCGACCGCCGCCGCCGTCGAGGAAACCACGACGGGGATGGACGGCGGCGTGTAGAGGGACGGCTTGGCCTCGCCTTCGGGGGCGCGCGCGCGGAGAATGATCAGCTCCTGATAAGAAGAGGCGTCCGCGACCGGCGTGACCTCGACGGATTGGAAGGTGAGGAAAGGGTCGCGCGGGTTGACGCGCGCGACGCGGCCGATAAGAATGCCCGACGGGAACGTGGCGCTCGTCGGCGACGTGTACACCGAGTCTCCTTCGGAGAGCCGCGCCTCGGCGTTCAGATAATTCATGCGCAGGCGCGGGCCGTCCTGGCCCTGCACGAGACCCTCGAGGGTCCCGGAGGACAGGTAGGCGGCGGCGGCGGACAGCTCGTCGGTCAGGAGCAGGACGGTCGAGGTGTACGGCCGGACGTCGACGACCCGGCCCACGGCCACGAGGCGGCCGTCGCGAGGCCCCAGCACCGGATCGTTGAGGGAAACCCCGCGGTCGGAGCCGGCGTCGACGACGAGGCTGCGATACCAGTGAATCGGATCCCGCTCCATGACGTTCACCCAGGCGGGCGAGCGGCCCGCGGGCGCCTTCAGCGCGAGCGCCCCGCGCAGGCGCTCGTTCTCCAGGGAAAGCGTGGACACGGTGGTCGCCAGCCACTCGCCCCGCCGCAGCTCGGCGCGGAGGCTCTCGTTGGCGATGTCCGCCTGGAGAAGCTGGCGAATGCGCTGAGGCAGGCCGGCGACGCGCCGGTAGCCCGCCTCGCCGTGATAGGCGAGAGGGTCAAGCAAATATCCCGCCCCGGCCTTGAAGGAACGCACCGGCGTCGACAAGGGCAAGGACAGAAACAGAAGCGCGAGCGCCGATAAGGCGCCCAGAACGACGTTGGCGATACGCGTTTCGCGTTGCATGTGAGCCCGGCTAAGGCCGGGGGCTTAACTCACTACACGAGACGGTTTTAGGCTAAGGGACGACCGCTCTTACGAGCGGTCTCGATAGGACGTGACGAAGTCCGGGCGCCGATCGTCGATATGATCGAGCTCCTCCAGGAACTTCCCCGTCCCGAGCGCAACGCAGCTCAAGGGGTCCGCGGCACGATGCACCGGGAGCTCGGTCTCCTGACGAATGAGGTCGGGAAGACCTCTCAGCAAAGACCCGCCTCCGGCGAGCATGATTCCGCGATCCACCAAATCCGCAGCCAGTTCCGCCGGAGTTTCCTCCAGCGTGTTCTTGATCACGTCGAGGATGAGCTGCACCGGTTCCATCAGGGACTGGCGCACCTCTTCCGACGTGATCAGGACCGTCTTCGGCAGGCCGGTGGCTTGATCCCGGCCTTTGACCTCCATCGTCTTCTCCTCTTTCAAGGGGAACACGGAGCCGATCTGGATTTTGACCTCTTCCGCAGTGGTCTCACCGATCAGGAGGTTGTACTTGCGTCTGAAATGCATGATGACGGCTTCGTCCATCTCGTCGCCCGCGATGTCGAGGGACTTCGAGACGACCAAGCCGCCGAGAGAAATGACCGCGGCTTCGGTCGTGCCGCCGCCGATGTCCACGATGAAATTGCCGTGCGGCTCCGAAATCGGAAGGTCCGCGCCGATGGCCGCGGCCATCGGCTCCTCGATGAGATACACGCGGCGGGCGCCGGCCTGCTCGGCCGATTCCTGCACGGCGCGGCGTTCCACTTCCGTGATGCCGGAGGGAATGCCGATGACGACGCGCGGGTGCAGCAGCGAGCGCCGGTTGTGAACCTTGCGGATGAAGTACTTGATCATCTCCTGCGTCACTTCGAAGTCGGCGATGACGCCGTTGCGAAGCGGCCGGACCGCGATGATCGACGCGGGCGTGCGGCCGAGCATGCGCTTGGCCTCCGCGCCGATGGCGAGCACGCGGCGCGTTTCGCGGTCGATGGCGACCACCGACGGCTCTCTCAGCACGATCCCCTGACCCTTCACATAGACGAGGGTGTTGGCCGTGCCCAGGTCGATGCCCATGTCGTTGGAGAACAGGCTGAAGAGGAAATCAAGCATTACTTTATATTACCTTTTTCGCAACCCTGCGGCAGGGCTCGCGCCGTCGCGAGCCGCCTGTTTCCGGAAACGATTCGTTTCTTAGGAAACAAGCATGATCAGGCCGAGCTTGGCGTTGTCGCCGATGCGCGGAGCGATCTTGAGGATGCGGGTGTAGCCGCCGGGACGCGTCGCGTACCGGGGAGCCAGGACTTCGAACAGCTTCTTGTAGACGACCTTGTCCTGGATCTGGCGGCGGACCATGAAATGCTCGCCCTTCTTCGCGTTGGTGATGAGCTTCTCGGCGTACGGCCGGAGCTCCTTCGCCTTCGCGATCGTGGTTTCGATGCGCTCGTGCTTGAACAGGCTCGTGGCCATGTTCCGCAGCAGCGCGCGGCGATGCGAGCTGGTGATGCCGAGCTGACGACGACCGAGTGCTTTAGACGCCATAAATTAACTCCTGATTCCTAATTCGAGGGGTTGAAGCTTCGCTTCAACCCAGCTGCCCCACCTGCATGCCGAGCGACAGACCCATGTCCTTCAGGCGATCCTTGATCTCGTCGAGGGACTTCTTGCCGAAGTTCTTGACGGCCAGAAGCTCTTCGTCGCGCTTGCCCACGAGCTCGCCGATCGTGCGGATGCGGGCGACCTTCAGGCAGTTCGACGCGCGCGAGGACAGCTCGATCATCTCGATCGGCTGATTGAGGATCTCGCGGAGCTTCGGATCGAGGCCGGCGAGGGAAACCACGCCGCTCTCGGAAGCCGAGCCGTCGGCGAGGCCGGCCGCCTCGGCCGCCTGCTCTTCCTCGGGGATGAAAATGTTGAGGGACTCGCGCAGGAGCTTCGACGACTGGATCAGCGCCTCGGCGGGGTTCAGCGAGCCGTCCGTCCAGATCTCAAGGATCAGGCGATCATAGTCGGTCACCTGACCGACGCGCGCGTTTTCGACGTCATAGTGAACCTTGACGACGGGCGAGAACAGCGCGTCGACGGGGAGGAAGCCCGCGGCCCACTGGTTCTGCGCGCGGAGCTCCTCGGCCGGAACGTAGCCGCGGCCCTTGGAGACTTCGATCTCCATGTCGATCTTGCCGCCGGCTTCGAGGTGCGCGATCACGAGGTCCTTGTTGACGACCTCGACGTTCGCGTTGCCCTGAATGTCCTTCGCCGTCACGGCCCCTTCCTTGCTGACGGACAGGTAGATGGTCTCGGGACCGTTGGAGAAGAGCTTCACGCGCAGCTTCTTGAGGTTCAGGAGCACGTTCATCACGTCCTCCTTGACTCCGGGAAGCGCCTGATACTCGTGCGTCGCCTTCTCGATGCCGACCGCGGTGACCGCGGCGCCTTCGAGAGAGGAGAGCAGCACGCGGCGAAGCGCGTTGCCGACCGTGTGTCCGTAGCCGCGCTCATACGGTTCGGCGACGAACTTCGCGTAGCTGTCCGACATCGACTTCTCGTCCACGGACAGCTTCTGCGGCAGGATCAGTTCTTTGTAAGCCATATTCTCTTATTCTCCAGTATCAGCCTTACGACGGCATAAGGACGTTTATTAAGAAAAGTTATTCGCGATCTTTATCGCGAATAATACTCGATGATCAACTGGTCGTTGATGGGGAAAGACGTTTCGCCGCGCTCAGGAATGCGGAGTACTTTCGCCGACAAAGCCGTCTCATCGAACTCGAGGAAGGCGGGGCGGTTGCTGAGCTTCTTGGCCGTCTCGAGGCTCAGCTTGACGCCGACGTTCTCCTTCATCTTGACGTTGACGGACACCACGGTACCCGGCTTGACGGGGTACGACGGGATGTCCACAACCTTGCCGCCGATCTTGACGTGCCCGTGCAGAACGAGCTGGCGAGAGGTCTTGATCGACGTCGCGACGCCCATGCGGCGCACGATGTTGTCCAAGCGCAGCTCGAGGCCGCGCAGCAGCGAATCACCCGAGTTCTCGCGGGCGGCGGACGCGTTGGTGACCGCGCGCTCGAACGGGCGCTCGTTCATCTGGATCATGCGGCGAAGCTTCTGCTTCTCGCGGAGGCGGATCGAAAAGGCGGAGGGTTTACCCCGCTGAGGCTTGGCCATGCCGGGAATCCCGGGGCGCTTCTCGAGCACGCACTTCGTGTAGCACTTATCGCCCTTGAGGAAGAGCTTTTGCTGTTCGCGGCGGCACAACTTGCAGACGGCGTCGGTATAACGGGCCATAAAACTAGACTCTCCTCGCTTTGGGCGGGCGGCAGCCGTTGTGCGGCATCGGCGTGACGTCCTTAAGGCTGATGACCATGAGACCGGCGGATCCGAGCGACCGCACCGCGGTCTCGCGGCCCGGCCCGGGGCCCTTGATGAACACGGCGACCTGCTTCACGCCGAGCTGCACGGCGCGATCGGCGACCTTCTTCGCCGTCACTCCGGCCGCGAAGGGAGTGCCTTTCTTCGTGCCGCGGAAGCCCGAGCCGCCGGCGGTGGCCCAGATGAGCACGTCGCCGCGGTCGTCGGTCAAAGTCACGATGGTGTTGTTGAACGAGCACTGGATGTGGACCTTCGCGAAGGTCAAAGACTTCCAGGCTTTTTTGCGGGGTGCCGCGGAAGGGGCTGCCTTCGCGGCGGTAGCGGTTTTTTCGTCGGCCATATTCAATATCTCCTAAATTCTCTTAAGCCTTGCCCGTGGGCGAGGCGGCCTTGCCCACGCCGACCGTCTTGCGGCGGCC
>JAHFCD010000166.1 GCA_023249695.1 Elusimicrobiota bacterium | reverse complement strand
CCCGGCTCGCCCAGCGAGCGCCGGACCTTGAGCAGCTCGGCGCGGACGGACGCGGCGTGGGCGGGCGAATCGAGCACGGCGGCGGCCTCGGCGGCGACGCGGGCGGCCGTGGCGTCGCGCTGGATCAGCTCGGGCACGACGGTCTTGCCCGCGAGGAGGTTTGCCATCGCGATGTGCTTGACCTTCACCAAGGCGCGGGCGATCGCGTAGGTGGGCCAGGACAGCTTGTAGACGACGACCATCGGGACGCCGAGCAGGGCGTTCTCCAGAGTCGCGGTGCCCGAGGAGCAGATCGCGAGGTCCAGGCCGCCGCGCCGCGCGTAGTCCTGCTCGCGGACGAGCGTGATCCCGTCGGGAAGCGCTCCGTAGGCGGAGTCGGCCTGATTGGCCGACGCGAACAGGAGGCCTTGGAGGGCGGGTCTTTTGGCGCGAAGCGTCCGGAAAGCCTCGAAGAACATCGGCAGATGGCGTCTGATCTCCGAGGAGCGGCTGCCCGGAAGAAGCCCCACGACGTTCGCGGCGGCGTCCCGCGCCCTCGGCTCGGGAATCAGATCGAGCAGCGGGTGGCCGACGAAATCGGCCGGCACGCCGGCGTCGCGGTAGAGCTTCTCCTCGAACGGGAAGATGACCAGCATTTTCTTGACGAAGCGGCCGAGCACCTTGATTCGGCCGGGGCGGCTGGCCCACACCTGCGGGCTGATGAAGTAGAAGGCGGGAACGCCGTCGGCCTTGGCCATCGGCAGGACGCGGCGGTTGAAGCCGTAGTAGTCGACGCAGATCAGGGCGTCGGGCCGGCGCTCGCGCAGGAACGCCTGGAGACGGGAGCGCAGCCCGAGCAGGAACGGGATCTTCAGGACCGGCTCCCAGAAGCCGGTCACGCCCTTGGACGCGAGGTCCTCGAGGAACTCGTCGGCGACGGCGCGGCACAACGGGCCGCCGACCGCGGCCACGCGGACGGACGGTTCCCGGCGCTTGAGCGCCTTGATCAGGTTCGAGGCATGGAGGTCCCCGGAGGGGTCGCCCGCGATAACGAGGAAAAGATTCGGTTTCATGCTTTGAGGCTTATTCCCGGAAAATTCTCGAGAAAAAACCGCGGATAGCCGCGTCAGCTCCGTAATATGTCTTTCCCGACCGACTTCGCGATCTTGCCGAGATCTTGGGCCCAGCTGGGGATCAAGGAGCGCGAGCCGGCGTGGCCGGACAGCTCGTAGCGCTCGAGCTCCTCGGCGATCTGCAGCGCGAGCTTCAAGGCCTCGACGCCGCGCTCGCCGCTCGGCCAGGGCTTGCGGTTGTGGCGGATGCAGTCGAGGAAGTGCTGATGCTCGGTGCGCAGCGGGTCGATCGAGGACAGCTTCGGGCTCAGGTACTCGACGTCCTTGAGGCTCTTGATCACCGCCGCCTTCTTGCGGTAGACCTTGAGGGCGGTGTTGCCGTAGTCGAGGGAGATGTACGAGTCCTTCTGGAACGCCCGCAGCTTGCGGCTCTTGGTCAGCGAGATGCGGCTCGCGGTCAGGTCGGCCACGCAGCCGGTCTTGAAGCGGACGCGCACGTTGGCGATGTCCTCGTGGCCGGACAGGAGGTTGGCGCCCAGGGCCTCGATGCTCTCGACCTCGGATCCGACGAGCGTGAGCAGGATGTCGAGGTCGTGGATCATCAGGTCCATGACGACGCCGATGTGGGCCATGCGCGGGTCGTAGGGGCCCAGGCGCTCGACGGTGATGTAGCGCGGGTCGCGGATGTGCTTGACGGCCTCGAGCACGGCGGGGTTGAAGCGCTCGATGTGGCCGACCTGGAGTATGAGCTCCTTGCCCTCGGAGAGGGCAAGGAGCTCCTTGGCCTCGTCCACGGAGGAGGCGAGCGGCTTCTCGATGAGGCAATGCGCGCCGGCGCCGAGGACGGCCTTGCCGACCTCGTAGTGCAGGGGGGTGGGCACGGCCACGATGACCGCGTCCACGCGCGCCAGCACGTCTTTATAGTCGCGCACCGCGACGGTGTTCGACTGCCACGCCGCGAGCTGGGCCTTCCAGACGTTCGTGTCGCAGACGCCGACGAGCTCGACGTCGGGCAGCTTCGACAGCGCGCGCGCGTGATGGGTGCCCATCTTGCCCGCGCCGATGACGGCGACGCGGATCTTCGAGGTTGTCATGAAAGGGGTCCCTCCGGAGGATAGCCCGCCACGGCGATGCCCGAGGCGTCGGCGTCCGCGGCGAAACGATCGCGGTCGAAGATGAGGGTGGAGCCGGCCTCGAGGGCCAGGGCCTTCACGCCCATCTTCTTGAAGTGCACGAGGGAATCGAGGCCGACGACGGGCAGGTCGAAGCGGAAGTCCTGCTTCGGCTTGGCGACCTTCACGACCAGGAGCGCGGGCTCCCGGCCCTGCGAGCGCGCGAGCGCGGCGGCGCGCTCGACGCAGGCATCGGTGCCCTCCATCCCCTCGACGGCGACGATGGCCCGGCCCTGCACGACCACGGTTTGGCCGATGTCGAACCCGGCGACGGCCTTGGCGGCTTTCCAGCCGAGGGCCGCGTCGCTCAGCTCGTCTTTCGAAAAGGTCCGCTTGGTCAGCGGGCCGTTCGGCGCCAGCAGGTGCTCCAGATAGCACGCCGACGAGACGAACTCGAGGCCGTCCTTGGCGAATTCATCCACGATGGCCTTCAGGATCGTGTCGGTGCGCTTGTCCTTGAGCCCGAGGAGGACCTTCGCGGCCCGCCAGTCCGGCAGCACGCCGCCGAACAGGGACACGTGCTGGACCTTCCCCGCCATGACGACCTTGCGCACGCCCTTGTCCTTCAGCGCCTTGATGGACGCGTCGAGCTGGCCGAGCTTGAACCAGCTCAGCCCGCCCGCCGCGGCCTCGAGGGCCGGATCGGTGACGCCGGGGATGCCCAGGGCCACGACCGGCACGCCGCGGCGCTTCGCCTCCTCGGCGACGAGAAGCGGAAAACGGCCGGAGCCGGCGACGAGTCCCAGCGGCTCCATGAGGGTTTAGAGCGCGGCCTCTTCGAGTTCGGTGACGCCGACGGCCGGGCGCGTGTAGCCGCGCTTGCCCGCGGACTCGATGAAGTCGATCCATTCCTGGACTTCCTTGCAGGGGCTTCCTGCTTTCAGGCGGGCCAAGGCCTCGGCCTGGGTCAGGCCCGAGAGGAAGAGGGTGCGGTAGGCGGCCTTCAGCGCGGTGCGGTTCTCGGGAGGCACGCCCGCGCGCTTCAGGCCCAGGAGATTGAGGCCGCGCATGACCGCGCGGTCGCCCTGGGTGTTCGCGAAGGGCAGGACGTCGAGGCCGTTCATCAAGCCGCCGCCGAGCATCGCGAGGCGCCCGATGCGGTTGTACTGGTGGATGGCGCACATGCCGCCGAGGACGGCCCCGTCGCCGATGTGCACGTGCCCCGCGAGCAGGACCGCGTTGACGACGATGACGCCGTCGCCGACGACGCAGTCGTGAGCGATGTGCGAGCAGGCCATGAACAGGCAGTTCGAGCCGATCTTGGTGAGGCCGCCGCCCTGGGCGGTGCCGCGGTTCATCGTCACGCACTCGCGGACGACGTTCTTGTCGCCCATGACGAGCCGGGTCTTCTCGCCGGCGTACTTCAGGTCCTGCGGCGGGGTGCCGACGTAGCAGCCGCTGTGAAGAACGTTGTCGGCCCCGAGCGTGGCGTACTCAACCACCGCATGAGGCCCGACCTTCGTCCGGGGGCCGATGACGGTGTCCGGGCCGATGATCGCGTAGGGTCCGATCTCCGCGGTGGGGTCGATCTGCGCGGAGGCGTCGACGACGGCCGTCGGGTGGATGGCCATGGCCTTAGGCCGCCTTGTCGACGAGGGCGAAGGTCATCGTCGCTTCGGCGACCATCTTGTCCCCGACGAAGGACTCGCCTCGGAACTTGCCCGCGCGGCCGAGCCGCAGAATTTCGATGTGGTGCTTGAGGACGGTCCCGGGAAGCACGGGCGCGCGGAATTTGGCCTCGTCGATGCCCATGAAGAAGGCGATCTTGTTCTCGAAGCCGCCCTTGGAGAGGAGCATCGCGCACGCGGTCTGCGCCATGGACTCGACGATCAGCACGCCCGGCATCACGGGCTGGCCCGGGAAGTGCCCCTCGAAAAACTGCTCGTTGGCCGTCACCATCTTGATGCCGATGCAGTACTTGTCTTCCTGGATGACCTCGATCTTGTCGATGAGAAGGAACGGGTAGCGGTGCGGGATCGCCTTCTTGACGCCCATGATGTCGAGCGCGCGCACCGGCGCGGCGGCGAAGGGGGAAACGGCGGTTTCGGCGGTCATGTTATTGGGCCTCCAGGGCGGGGGTTTTGGGTTTGCGCAGCTTCTTGGCCGCGGCGTCGAGCAACTTGGCGAACTCGACGTTGTGGGCGTGGCCGAGGCGCTCGGCCTCGATCTTCATCTTGAACAGCGGCCGGCCGATCAAGGTCAGGTCGCCGATCAGGTCCAGCATCTTGTGGCGGACGAACTCGTCGGGGAAGCGCAGCCCCTCGGTGTTCGTGTGGAAGCGGTCCTTGCCGATGACGATCGCGTTCTCGAGGCTGCCGCCCTGGGCCAGGCCCTGGCTCTTGAGATAGTCGACCTCGTGCTCGAAGCAGAAGGTGCGCGCGCGCGCGACCTCGGCGAGGTAGCTCTCGCGCTCGACGGTCATCGACAGCGTCATCTTCGGCATGAGCGGGTGGTCGTGCACGAGCGTCGCCTCGATCTCGAACTTGTCCGAGGGCGTCGCGCGGTAGCGCGCGCCATCCTTCGCCGAGTAGACGATCTCGTGCGGCAGGTGGAGCCAGCGCTTGGGCGCGTCGAGCGTCTTGAGGCCGGCGCGGATCAGGGCCTCGATGAAGGGCAGGGCCGAGCCGTCCATGATCGGAGGCTCGTTGGCCGTCACCAGAATGTCGATGTTGTCGATGCCGAGGCCGGTGCAGGCCGACAGCACGTGCTCGACGGTGTGGACCTTGGCGTCGCCGAGCCCGAGGTTGGTCCCGCGCACGGTCGTCAGCACGAAGTCGAGGCGGGCCGGGATCATCGGCGTGCCCGCGAGGTCGGAGCGGAAGAAGCGGATGCCGGTGTTGGCCGGGGCGGGGCGGAAGGAGATCTTGGACTTGTTGCCGGTGTGCAGGCCGACGCCCTCGAGCTCGACTTCCTTGCCGATCGTGATCTGCAGCGGATTTTCGTTGTTCATCATATCGTTGACCTCAGCGATCGGCCTCGAGGCCGATCTTTTTCTCGATCGCTTTGACCTTCGCGAACAGCTCGGGCAGGCGGTTGAACAGCGCCTGGAGCTTGAATGCCTCGCGGTGCGGGCGGCCCGGCGTGCCGAATAGGACGGACTTCGGGGGCACGTCGCTCATCACGCCGGTCTGCGCGGTGATGATCGCCCCGTCGCTGATCGTCAGGTGGCCGGCGATGCCCGCCTGGCCCGCGAGGACGACGTTGTTGCCGATGACCGTCGAGCCGGCGATGCCGACCTGGGACACGACGACGCAGTCGCGGCCGAGCTTCGCGTTGTGGCCGATCTGGACGAGATTGTCGATCTGGGTGCCGGACTTGATCACCGTCGAGCCGACGGCGCCGCGGTCGATGGTCACGTTGGCGCCGATCTCGGCGCCGGCCTCGATGACGACGTTCCCGATCTGGGGGATCTTCGTGTGGCGGCCCGTCTTCTTGTCGGTCAAAAATCCGAAGCCGTCGGCTCCGATCACGGCGCCGGGATGGATGATCACGCCGTCGCCGATCACGCACTCCTCGCGGATGACGACCTGAGGGTAGATCAGGCAGTTGCGGCCGATCTTCGCGTTGACGCCGATGTACACCTGGGGCATGATCACCGTGTTCTCGCCGACGGCCGCGCCCCGCTCGATGACCGTGAAGTCGCCGATGGAGACGTTGGGTCCGAGGGCGGCCTGGCCGTTGATCGAGGCCTTCGCGCTGTGCGTCGGCAGGATCTTGACCTTGCCCGCGTCGGAGATCATCCGCACGAGGAACGCGAAAG
>JAHFCD010000165.1 GCA_023249695.1 Elusimicrobiota bacterium | reverse complement strand
CGCGAGGGATATCGTCGGCCGGGGGGACTCCGCGGTCGATCAGCTCGTGGCCAAGAAGCTCGTCAAGGACGCCGCCGACCTCTACGACCTGAAAAAAGAAGACCTGCTGGGCCTCGAGCTGTTCAAGGACAAGAAGGCGGACAATCTCCTCGCCCAGATCGAGGCGAGCAAGGCGAAGGCGCTCGACCGCGTCGTTTACGCGCTCGGCATCCGCCACATCGGCGAAAAGACCGCGGAGACGATCGCCGAACGCCTGGATCTGGACGCCTTGCTGGCCTCCGCGGAAGCGGACTTCATGGCGGTGCCCGACATCGGCCCCATCGTCGCGAAGTCCCTGCACGCCTTTTTCTCGTCCCCGGCCGGCAAGACTCTGATCGCGCGCCTGCGCGGGGCCGGCCTGACGATGGCCAAGCCCGAGCGCGTCGTCGCCGCGGGCGCTCCCTTCGCGGGCATGACCTTCGTGTTCACCGGCGAACTGACCCTCGGCACCCGCGACGAGGCCGAGGAGCTGGTCAAGTCGCTCGGCGGAAAGGCCTCGGGCTCCGTCTCGGCCAAGACGACCTACGTCGTCGCCGGCGAGGCCGCGGGCTCGAAGCTCAAGAAGGCGCAGGCCCTCGGCGTGAAGATCCTCACCGAGCGGCAGTTCCGGGAGATGACGAAATGAGCGTCAAGAAAGAGCGCGACCGCCCTCGCGTCGCGCTGCTGCACGTCGCCGATCGCACCGGCGTCGCCGAGTTCGCCCACGCGCTGATCGCGCTCGGCTTCGAGCTCGTCGCCACCGGCCCTTCCTCGACGGCGCTGCGCCACGCGGGAGCGCCGCACAAGACCGTCTCCGATTTCGTCGGAGAGCGCCTCCCGGCCGACGCGCTCGGGCTCCTCCACCCGAAGCTGATCGCGGCGATCACCGACGAGAAGCCGCGCGTGGACCTCGTCGCGGTCAACCTCTACCCGCTCTCCCAGGCGACGGCGGATCCCGCCTTGACCCAGGACGAGGTCCTCGCCTACGTGGACCCCGTCGGCCCCGCCTTGCTGCGCGCCGCCGCGCGCAACTTCAAGCACGTGATCCCCCTCTGCGACCCGGACGACTACCAGCAGGCCGTGGACACGCTCAAGAGCTACGACCGCATGCTCCCCGACCGCCGCCAGACCTTGGCGGCCAAGGCCTTCCACTACTGCGCCTACTACGACTCGACGGTCGCGCAGTACCTGGGCGGCCAGTGGGAGGAGTTCCCCGACGAGGTCGTCATCGCCCTCAAGAAATCCGCCGACCTGCGCTACGGCGAGAACCCGCACCAGGCCGGGGCGTTCTACACCTTGTCCGGCGCCCGCCCGTGGGGCCTCAACGCCGCCCAGCTCCACCTCGGCCGCCCGCTCGTCTACGGCCATTACTTGGACCTGGAGACGGCCTGGGAGCTCGTCAACGCCTTCCAAGAGCCCGCCTGCGCCATCGTCAAGCACGGCGTCCCCGCCGGCTTCGCCTGCGGCGAGGACCTCGCGAAGGCCGCGCGCCGCGCCTACGCGGGCGACCCCCGCGGCTGCTTCCGCGGCACGGCCGCGGTCAACGTCGAGGTCGGCGCCGCCGCCGCCGAGTTCTTCGCCGAGGAGTTCGTCTCCTGCATCGCCGCCCCCGAGTTCTCGCCCAAGGCCCTTCAGCTCCTGAAGACCAAGAAGGACATCCGGCTCGTGACCTTGCCCTCGAAGCTGATCTCCGCCCACGAGCTCGACCTGCGCGCCGTCGCCGGCGGGATGCTCGTGCAGGAGCGCGACCAGCGTCCTTTCGTCGGGGACCTCAAGACGATCTCCCGCCGCCAGCCCACCGACCGGGAGATGCGCGGCCTCGTCGTGGCCTGGCACACCGCGATGCACGCGCGCACGCACGCCGCCGTCATCGCGCGCGGCACCGCCGTCATCGGCGTCGGCTCGGGCCAGACCTCCCGCCTGGACGCGGTCCGGCTCGCGCTGGTCAAGTCCCAGGAGCGCCACCCGATCCTGACCGCCGGGGAGCCCCTCGTGCTGGCCTCCGACGGCGCCCTCACCGCCGAGCACGTGCTCGCCGCCGCCGACGGCGGCGTGACCGCCGTCATCCACCCCGGCGGCGCCGCGCAGGACCGGGACGCGGCCGAGGCCGCCGACGCGCGCGGCCTGGCTCTCGTCTCCACCGGCGTCCGCCACTTCAAGCACTGAAGCGGCGTCGGGCCTATTGACGCCCGGCCGGAGGCGGGTTACAATCGCGTCATGCAGCGAGAGACCACCAACGTCCGGCTTCGGATCACGAGCCCCACGCTCACGGCCGCGGATATCGAGGCCAAGCTCGGCATCAAGCCCGACGAAGCCTGGAAGATCGGCGACCGGACCGGCACCTTCGGGGCCGTCCTGAAAGACCACGGCTACCAGCTCGACGCCGTCGCGCTCTACACGCTGAAGCTCGCCGACCACATGCGCGCGATGATCAAGCGCATCGCTCCGGTCGCCCAGAAGATCGGCGAGATCTCCGCCTCGGCCAAGGTCGAGATCATCTGCACGATGTTCTGCAAGTACCCCCCGCCGATCAACTTCACGCGCGACGATCTGCGCTGGTTCGCGGCCATCGGCGCCCAGCTCGAGGTGGAGGTGTCGCTGCTCGTGGAGCGCGCGCCCCAGCCGAGCGCGGAGAAGAAGCCCGGCGACAAGGAAGGCCCCGCCTCGGTGTTCTGAGGGCTACTTCGGGATCTTAACGCCCTTCAGGTCGGGCGACGGCGGGTAGGCGAGCCCCATGCGCTCCAGCGTCTTGCGCAGGGTCATCGCGAAGGAGAGATCCCGGTTGGGCTTGTCGTCGGCCGCGATCACGGTCCAGGGCGCGTACCAGGTGCTCGTCCGCGCGAGAATCGAGCCGAACACCTTCTGCAGCGCGTCCCAGTGCTTGCGCGTCTCGAGGTCCCCCGCGGCGAACTTCCAGTTCTTCTCCGGGCGGTCGATGCGGGCCTGAAGGCGCGCGCGCTGCACGTCCTTCGACACATGGAGGAAAATTTTCACGACCTTCACGCCCTGCTTGGCGAGCTCGAGCTCGAAGGCGTTGATGCGGGCGTAGCGCGCCTCGACGGTCTCGGCGGGATGAGTCCCCCACACCGTCGGCACGATGATGTCCTCGTAATGAGAGCGGTTGAACACGCCGATGACGCCCGGCTTGGGCACCTCCTTCTTGATGCGCTCGAGGAAATCCTGCGCGGCCTCCTCGGCCGTCGGCTTCTTGAACGCGGCGACGCGGACATAGGCGGGATTGAGGCCGGTCATGCCGTGCTTGATCACGCCGTCCTTGCCGGCGGTGTCCATGCCCTGGATGACGACGAGCACGGCCTGGGTTTTGGCCGCGGCCAGAACGTCCTCCAGGTCATTGACCTCCTTGACCTCTTTCTTGAGCTTCTTGGCGGCTTTTTTTCCGGACTTGCCGTCCGCGTCCTCGGTGGGCACGGCGGAGAGATCGACGGCCTCCGAGGGCGCCGCGGTCGCGCCGTCGAAGCGGGCGTTGAGCGCCTGCGCCGAGCCCTGAAGCGCGGCCAACTCCTTAGGCTTGGCCGAGTCGAGCGCGCGGCCGATCTTCTCCAAGGAAACGGCCGCCTTCTCCGCTTTCTTGCCTCCCGCCTCGCGCAGGGCCGCGGCGAGGGCCGGAATCTCGGTCTTCGGCGCGGCGAAGGCGGCGATCAGGGCGGAGCGCGCCGCGAACACGGCGGGCGTGGCCGCGGCGACGGGCGTGGGCGCCAGCTGCGCCTTGAACGCCGCGGCGAGGCCCAAGGTCGGCGAGGCGGCGGGACCGCTCAGCGCGGCGGTCAACGGAGCGAGCTGGAGATTGATCGCGGCGACGACCGGCCCCCGCGCGACGGGCACGATGGGCACGGCCACGCGCACCTGCGCGTGAGAGTTGGCCGCGAAGAAGAAGGCCGCGAAAAACGCCGCAAGGGATCGTCGCATGCCCATACTATAAAGGACCGATGAGCCGAGCGCGTGGGCCCAGTGGGCACCCCTTTTGCGGAAAAAGACCTAGGAACCCAAGGTCCGGGCGGCCGGCACGTCCCAGCATTCGTTGGCGTGCTTGAGGAGGTCGGTCTCGGTCTGGGCGCGCCGCACGAAGTCCTGCACGACCTGCGACTTCCAGGCGGCGCCGACCTTGGGCCAGGCGGAGGCGAGGGACTCGGTCTTGAGGTCGGCGACGGCGAAGGGCAGGGCATTGAGGAGCTTGGCGCGGCCGTTGGGGACCACGAGCACCATCGATTGGGGGCTCTCGGCGCGGGTGACCATCTCCTGTTGAATGCCCCACGGATACACGGCAAGCTTCGGGCCTTTGAGGGTCGCCGCGGTGAGCTTGAGATTCATCACCGCTTCCTTCCAATCGTCGTCGGAACAGGCCAGGGTGTCCCACGCGTAGGCGGCTCGTCCCAGGCGCATCATGGGACCGGTGACGAAGGTCCGCACGCCGCGCTTCGCGGCCTGCTCATAGACGGCGACGCAGTCCTTGACGTTTATTTTTGTCGGGATAAACACGAGTTCAGGCTCAAGCCCGCGCTGCACAAGCCGGTCGATCGCCGCCCAAGCGGGGGCGTAACCTGACCCCGGCCGAAGCTTTTCGTGGACGGCCGCGGTGGCGCCGTCGATCGAAATCTGGACGCATGCGATTTTGAGTTCCTTCAGCTTGTCGCAGGCTTTGTCGTCGAGATCCAGGCCGTTGGTCTCGATCTTGATCTCGACGCCGCCCCTGGTCAAGGTCTCGAAGATCTCGATCGCCCACGGGCTGCCCATGGGTTCTCCGCCGCCGAAGGCGACGTACGCGATGCCGCAATCGACGATTTGGCGCGTCAATGAAAGCGCCTGCTCGCGCGTCATCTCGTCGGGCCAAGCCTTGTCCGGCCCCGACTCCTCGCAACAGTGCAGGCAGCGGCCCGTGCAGCGGTTGCTCAGCTGCCAGGCAAGAAAGAGAGGGGCGCCGTAGTCGCCCACGGACGCCCCTCTCCGGTCCATCAGGTGAAGCGGATGTAGGGCTGGGCCATCACGCGCTCGGAAACTTCCTCAAGAGAGGGCGTCTCCCAAGCGAGCTTCGGCTCGGCCTTGGCATCCGTCACGGTTTTCTGGTCGTTCATGTGGTACTCCTGTTTGCCCGTCAGACCACGGCGGGCATATCTTCAAATTGGTCCAGCGCGATCCACTGATTCGCCTTCGCCGCCGCCGCCGGCTCGGCCGCGAGCTCCTCCAGAGCCGTCCGCACGCGCGGATCGGCCCAGGCTTTTTTGTACGACTCCCAGGCCGAAAGGAAATTTTGCGTTTTGAGGTCGGCGCATGTAAAGGGCAGAGGCGCGGCGACCTTCACGCGCCCGTCGGGGAGCACCAGCAATGTGCCCGAGGGCTGAAAGGTCCGGTGCGCCATTTCCTCTTCCAGGGAGAACGGCTTGTAGCACAGCTCCATCCCGCCGGCGAGCTCACGTTCCTTGCGCTCGAGCACGCGCAGAAAGGCCGCGTACTCGGCCTTGGAGGGCTCGAGCTTGTCCCAGAGTTTCGCGGCCGTGCCCAGGCGCATCAATTGACCGGTGTTGAACCGGAAGGCGCCGAGGGACGCCGCGAGGTCGATGACGGCCTCGGCCTCGAAAATGTTCAGGCGCGTCGGCGCGAAGGTGATCTCGAGCGGCAGGCCGGCGGCGACCGTCGTGCGGCACGCGGCGACCGCCTTCTCCAGGACGCCGTTGATTCTTTGACGCTGGTACACGGCCTGCGAGGCGCCGTCCAGCGAGATCTGAACCGATCGGATGCCGAGGCCATTGAGGGACGCCGGATCGAAGTTGTGGCCGTTCGTCTCGATCTTGAGGAGGACGCCGCCGTTCGACAAGGTTCGGCACACCTCGGCGAAATGCGGAACGAGGGTCGGCTCTCCGCCGACGATCATCGCGTAGGGGACGTCCGCGGCGACGATTTCCGCGCAAAGCTTCAGGGCTTGTTCGCGCGTCAGCTCGCCCGAGAGGGCCTTGCCCGGGGCGGA
>JAHFCD010000164.1 GCA_023249695.1 Elusimicrobiota bacterium | reverse complement strand
CACGAGCCCCATGCCCGAATCCAGCGCTCCCCGACCTCAAGACGCGCCGTCCGCCGAGCTCCGCGGATTCTTTCTTCCCCTGCACCGGGACTTCGAGCCGCGCCGCCGGTCCCTGCTTGAGGCCCGGCGCCGCGCTCTCGAGGCCGCTCACGCCGGCAGCGCGCCGGCCTACCTTCCCGAGTCCGAGGCGTCCGCGGGGGCGTGGCGCCTGAGCGTTCCCGCCTGGGCGAACGACCAGCGCAACCAGATCACCGGCCCCGCCGACAACGCGAAGCTCCTCGTCGCGATGTGCAACACGAAGGACCCGGGCTGCATGCCCGACGGCGAGGATTCGATCACGAGCGATTGGCCGAACGTTCGGGCCGCGCACGCCAACACGATCGCGGCGATCCGGGGAACGCTGACGTTCACGGACGCCGCGGGCAAAACGGCCAGGATCAAGCCGTCCTCTCAGGTCATGCTCTACCGGCCGCGCGGGCTGCACCTGGACGAGACGAACGCCCTGCCGGGCGAAACGGTTTCGGGCTCGCTGTTCGACCTCGCGGCCGTCTTTTTCGAAACCGCCGACCGGCGCCGCGAGGCCGTCAAGGACCCCGCGCTCCAGGCCAAGCTGTGCTTCTACATCCCGAAGACCGAGTCCTTCGAGGAAGCGGCCTGGTTTTCCGACGTGCTGGCGGCCATGGAGACGGCGATCGGCATCCCGGTCGGCACGACGAAGATCATGTTCCTGATCGAGTCCCTGCCCGCCGCGCACCAGATCGAGGAGATTCTCTTCGCGGCCCGGAGGCACGTCATCGGCCTCAACCTGGGACGCTGGGACTACATGGCGAGCCTGCTGCAATTCAAGCTCGCTGATCCGGCGTGGATCCTTCCCGACCGGAACACGATCCCCCACGACATCCCTTTCTTCCAGAACCTGCGCAAGCGCCTGGTGGACGCGTGCCACCGGCGCGGCGCGCTCGCGATCGGCGGCATGAGCGCGCTGTTCCCGGATCGCAGCGACGCCGCGGTCAACGCGCGCGCGCAGGAGCGCCTCGCCGCCGACAAGAAAAACGAGGCGGCGCTCGGCTTCGACGGCGCCTGGACCGGCCATCCCGATCAGCATGAGGGCGCGATCTCCCAGTTTCCGGCTCCCAATCAGCTCGGCGTCACGCACGCGGGCGCGTCGCGGCCGGACCTGACACCGACGCCCAACGGCGTCGGTGTTGTTAGCGTCGCCGGCACGCGCGACGCGATCCGCACCTGCATCGAATACCGCTTCGGCGTGCTCTCCCGCCTCGGCGCGCGCATGATCAAGGGCTACGACAAGAGCGGCGCCTTGATCGGCAACTTCATGGAGGACCTGGCGACCGACCGCATCTATCGCCTGATGATCGCCCAGCGCGTCCGCCACGGCGTGACCACGGCCGAGGGCGTGAAGGTCAACGCCGCCCTCGTCGAGGAATGGTTCGACGCCGAGCTCGGAAAGATTTTGGCCGCGAATCCGGAATCCGCCACGGCGGATAAATACAAACGAGCCAGCGAATGGAGCCAGCAGATGATCAAGGAAGCCTCCGCCCCCAAGCCCGAGGGCATCAAGACCTGGAAGTACCCCCAAGCCGAGTTCGCGAAGATGTACGCGCCCCATGAGAAGGTGCACGCCGCAGACAAGCTGCGGCTTATCCTGAAAGAGAAGTTCGCCAACCGGCTCACCAATCCCTCCAAGTCCTTCCTGCACACCGCCGGCGCCTACGACGCGATGACCGCATCGCTGCTGACCGACCTCGGCTTCGAGGCGATCTACGCCAGCGGCTGGCAGCTCGCCGTCGCGCACAACATGTACCCCGACATCGGCATCTACCCCTCGCACCAGATGGTCGAGCTCGCGCGGGAGCTGATGCGCGGGATCGAAGGCACCCGCGACCGCCATTTTTACGACGACGGCGGTAAAATTCTGAATACGCCCCCGATCTTCGCCGACATCGAGGCCGGCTTCGGCGGCCCGACCCAGACGTTCACGCTGACGCGCGAATTGATCCGCGCGGGCGTGGGCGGCGTCCACCTCGAGGACCAGGACCCGGCGGAGCGCACGTGCGGCCACATCATCGCGCACCACGGCGTGAAGCGCGAGAAGGTGCTCGTGCCGACCAATAAGTGGATCGAGAAGCTGATCGCGGTGAAGGCCGCGGCGCAGGCCTCCGAGACCAACCTCGTCGTCATCGCGCGCACCGACGCCGTGGACGGCGCGGTCCCCGGCGGCCGCGCCGGCAGCGTCCAGCACGCGATCGACCGCGCGCTCGAGGCCGCCTCGCTCGGCGTCGACGTGATCTGGCCCGAGTTCAACAACACGGACCTCGAGGGGCCGCAGGAGTTCGCCGAGGGCGTGCACAAGCACTACCCGAACCAGATGCTCGGCTTCAACCTCTCGCCGTCCCTGCACTGGGGCAAGGCGAAGCAGGAAGGCAAGCTGATCACCAACGAGATGCTGGGCAAGATGGGCTTCACGCTCCAGTTCTCGACCTTGCTCGCCTTCCGCACGATCGGGATGGCGCTGGAGAACTCGCTGAAGGGCTTCCACACGCGCGGCATCGACGCGCTCGCGGACCTTCAGCTCTCCGAGATCGACCATCCGAACGGCGAGCCGCGCACCCGCATGCACCAGAAGTTCGCGGGCACCAACCGTTGGCTCACGCTCGAGAAGGTCAGCAAGGGCGCGTAACCGCTCAGACGGGCGAAAAAGGCCGGCCGCCGGGTTTCCCCGGCGGCCGGCTCTTTTTTGTTTAAAACCCGTTTAAGGACGTTTATTAATTCTCCGTATGCGCATCGCGCAGACTGAGAACGATGTCGCGCCAGATGTCGTCTTCCTGGCCGGCCGAGAAGAAAAACATCTGGTCCTGGCCGAGGACGAAGGCCTCGGCGCGCGGGAACGGCGCGAGCACGGTCACCGAGACTCCCGGCAAGGTGGCGACCTGCATGTTCTTCATCGCGAACTTCTCGCCCGCGTTCTTGTACTTGCCCGCGGCCATGCGCGAGAGGTTCGCCAGGCCGGTCGGGTTGTTCGGGAACTGGGTCGGGAGCACCTCGAGCTTGACGATGCCGAGCTGGCCGAACAGGCCCTCGTTGAGGAAGTTCGTCGGGTCGGTGCCCTTCTTGCAGAAGTAGATGATCTGGTGGCGCTTGCTCGAGTCGGCGAAATCGGAGACGCCGACGTAATCCTTGGGCAGGCGCACGACCCAGCCCGCGTGGCCGATGAAGGCGGATTCGCCGGAGGGGTTCTCGGTGTTGCCCTCGGTCGAGCTGAGCTTGGGCTTCTGCGACAGCGCGTACATCCCGATCGACACGATGATCGCCACGCCGATGCAGAGGAACGCGATCGCGGCCATGCTCGTCTTCGCCTTCGGCTTCGCCCCGGTCCGGACCGTCGTCGGCGCGCGCAGCGCCGCGGCCAGCGAGTCGCTGAAGTCCGCGTCCGAGATGCCCTCGTCGGCGAGCTGCTTGCGCAGGGTCTCGACCGGGAAGCTCTTCAGGTGGTCCTTCAGGTACTCGACGACGTCGGGGCGCAGCACGTCAGCCCCGGCCTTCGGCGACGCGCAGCAGGTAGCGGCCGTACTCGTTCTTGCGCATCGGCTCGGCGAGCGCGCGCAGCTGACGCGCGTCGATATAGCCGAGGTTGAAGGCGATCTCCTCGAGGCAGGCGACCTGCAGGGCCTGGCGCTCCTCGATGACCTGGATGAAGGTCGAGGCCTGCAGCAGGGCCTCGTGCGTGCCGGTGTCGAGCCAGGCGATGCCCCGCCCCATCGTCTGCACGTGCAGCTTGCCTTTCTTGAGATAGGCCTTGTTCACGTCGGTGATCTCGAGCTCGCCGCGAGGGGAGGGCTTGAGCTTCGCGGCGATGTCGAGGACCGTGTTGTCGTAGAAGTAGAGGCCGGTCACGGCGTAGTTGGATTTCGGCTTCAGCGGCTTCTCGGCGAGGCTGACCGCGCGGCCCTTCGCGTCGAACTCGACGACGCCGTAGCGCTCGGGGTCCCGGACGTGGTAGGCGAACACCGTCGCGCCGGATTTTTGCGCCGCGGCGGCGTGCAGGTGCTCGGGCAGGCCGTGGCCGTAGAAGATGTTGTCGCCGAGGACGAGGGCGACGCGGTCGCTGCCGACGAAGTCCGCGCCGATGATGAAGGCCTGGGCCAGGCCCTCCGGGTTCGGCTGGACGGCGTAGGAGATGTTGAGCCCGGCCCACGAGCCGTCGCCGAGCAGACGCACGAAGGACGGCCGGTCCTCGGGGGTCGTGATGATGAGGATGTCGCGTATGCCGGCCAGCATCAAAGTGGACAAGGGGTAGTAGATCATCGGCTTGTCGTAGACGGGGACAAGCTGCTTGCTGACCGAGCGAGTCACGGGATACAAGCGCGTTCCCGAGCCGCCGGCGAGCACGATGCCCTTCAAACGCTGACTGGCCATGCGAAATATCTCCTAAAAGAATGCGCCCGGTCGGACTTGAACCGACGACCAATCCGTTATGAGCGGACCGCTCTAACCAACTGAGCTACGGGCGCGTATTTGTGATTTTAGCCTTTTCGGCGCATAAACAGGGCGCCCGCGCCGAAGGCCGCGAGAGCCAGCGAGCCGAGCAGGATCAGCGGTCCCTTGTCGCGGTCCTTCGCGCCGCCGCCCCCCGGCGCGTCGAGGCCGGTCGCGCCGCGCCACAGCCGCCGGACGGAGGCGACGGCCTGGGAGACCGGCGTGCCGCCAGAGGGGCTCGCGTCCGCCGGTGACCCGGAGGGGCCCGTCGACTGATACGAATTGCCGGGGCTGAGGGCGCGCGCGGCGTCCATGGCCTTCTCGCGCGCGACCGCGGAGCGCGCCGCGCCGGGGCTCGGCAGGCCGCCGCCGGCTCCGCCCTCGGCCGACCCGTCGAGCTCCTTCTGGAGGGCGTCCCACATGTTGTCCAGGTCCTCGGGCGCGACGAAGTCGCCCTTCTTGTACGAGGCCTTCTCGACGCTCTTGTTGCAGTCCCCGGAGAGCTTGGAGCACGACGCGGTGTGGACGAAGTCGCGGTCCTCGGCGGTCGTGCCGACGTCCTTGAAGACGGGGTCGCCGTCCTTCTTCGCTTTGTACTCGCGCTTGAGGTCGGCGTAGTGGCCCGGGCTGACGTTCGCGAAGAAGTCGGGGCGGCGGCCGAGCGCGGCGGGCATCGCGCCGATCTCGCGCTGCAGGCGCGCGTAGTCCTCGGGCGTCGCGGCCCTGCCGTCGAGGCGCAGGACGGTCTTCCCGTCGGGGCTCATCTTGAGGCCCGCGGCCGCGAAGGCCGGGGCGTAGCCGGAGCGGGCGGCCAGGGCGAAGTCGGAGGGCGTCTTGGGCTTGCCGGGATCTCCGCTGGCGCCGCCGGAGAAATCGCCGGAATAGGTTTTCGCTCCTCCGGCGTTGTTGGGGGGGGCGATCGCCGCCGGTCCGGGCGGCGCTCCGCCGGCGGGCCCTCCGGCTCCGCCGGCCTGCGCGATGCCGCCGGGCAGGCCGCCGCCCGCGTCGGGGGAGGGGAGGGAATCCTTCATGGCCGCGGCGGCGCTCGCCGCGTTGTGGGAGGCGGCGGAGCGCCGGGCCGAGGATTCGGCCGCGTCGGCGGCGTCCATCTCCACGTCGGTCTCGATCGCGCCGTTCGCGGGCTGACCGGCCTTCCGCGCGCGGCGGTCCGCGCGGCGCTTGCGGCGGCGTTCGCGGCCGCTGACGGTCCCGTCGCCGTTCTCGTCGGCGGCGTCGACCGTCGCCGTCCGGGGGGCGGGGTTATCCTCCGCTCGCGCGGCCGGCGGCCCCGACAGGAGCAGGGCCGCGAGCAAGGTCAGCATTCCCGTCTACCACTTGGGGCAGCGGGTCTGGCGCCGCGCCATGCGCTGCTGCCGGTTTCCGAAGGGCCAGCCGATGTGGATGCGCGGCAGGCGGATGCGCGGCAGCTTGATCCGGATCGGGTCCTTGTAATCGACCATCGCCGTGACGACGTGAGCCTCGCCCGGTATTTCCTTGCCCGGCTTGTCGTCCTTGACCTCGAACACCGCGTCGAAGGTGA
>JAHFCD010000163.1 GCA_023249695.1 Elusimicrobiota bacterium | reverse complement strand
CGGCATCACGATCAAGGCCAAGGCCGTGCGCATGGACTACACCGCCCCCGACGGCGAGAAGTGGCTCCTCAACCTCGTCGACACGCCTGGCCACGTCGACTTCACCTACGAGGTCAGCCGTTCGCTCGCCGCCTGCGAGGGCGCGCTGCTCGTCGTCGACGCCACCCAGGGCGTCCAGGCGCAGACCTTGGCCAACGCCATGCTCGCCCAGGCCGTCGGACTGCGCATCATCCCCGTCATCAACAAGATCGACCTGCCGTCCTCCGACGTCAACGGCACCCTCGAGCAGATCTTCGACGTGCTCAAGATCATCGAGGACCCGGTCCTCATCTCCGCCAAGAGCGGCGAAGGCTGCCAGGAGGTGCTCGACGCCGTCGTGCGGGAGATCCCCGCGCCGAAGGGCGATCCGCGAGCTGCGCTCGCGGCTTTAATATTCGACTCCTCCTACTCCACCTTTCGCGGCGTGATCCTGCTCGTGCGCGTCGTCGACGGGACGATGAAGAAGGGCATGCGCGTGCGCTTCTTCTCGACGGGCACGGAGGCCATCATCGAAGAGGTCGGCTTCCTCAAGCCCAAGATGATCCCCTCCGAGGCGCTCGGCGCCGGCGAGACCGGCTACATGATCTGCGGCATCAAGGACATCCACACCGTCCGCGTCGGCGACACGGTCATGGAGAAGGACCGTCCTCTCACCGAAGCGCTGCCCGGTTATAAAGAAGCCAAGCCCGTCGTGTTCGCCGGCATCTTCCCGATCGACCAGACCGAGTACACCGCGCTCAAGTACGCGCTCGACAAGTTGAACCTGGAGGACTCCTCTTTCAACTATACGGCCGACTCGTCGCAGGCGCTCGGCTTCGGCTACCGCCTCGGCTTCCTGGGCCTCCTGCACATGGACATCGTCAAGGAACGCCTGACGCGCGAGTTCAACCTCGACCTGATCGTCACCGCGCCCAACGTCATCTACCGCGTACAGACCTACGATCTCAAGTGGATCGTCATCGACAACCCGGCCAAGTTCCCCGCGCACGGCGACATCAAGTCGATCGAGGAGCCCTACGTCCTGCTGACCATCGTGCTCCCCATCGAGCACCAGGAGCCGGTGCTCAACCTGATCAAGGAGCGCCGCGGCGTCTACGTCGGCATCGAGTACCTCTCGCCCACGCGCATGCTTATTAAATACGAGTTGCCGCTCGCGGAGATGGTCGTCAACTTCTACGACCGCCTCAAGTCCGTCTCCAAGGGCTACGCGACGCTCGATTACCAGTCGATCGGCGACCGCGAGTCCGACATGGTCAAGCTCGAGATCCTGATCCACGCCGAGCCCGTCGACGCCCTCTCCCAGATCGTCCACAAGGAAAAATCCCAGGAAGTGGGCCGCAAGCTCTGCGAGAAGCTCAAGGAGCTCATCGACCGCCAGAACTTCGAGGTCGCGATCCAGGCCCGCGTCGACGGCAAGATCATCGCGCGCGAGACGATCGGCGCCAAGCGCAAGGACGTCATCGCCAAGTGCTACGGCGGCGACATCACGCGCAAGAAGAAGCTGCTCGGCAAGCAGAAGGAAGGCAAGAAGCGGGCCAAGATGGTCGGCTCCGTCGAGGTGCCGCAGGAAGCCTTCCTCGCCGTCCTCAAAATCGACGAGGATTCAAACTAAAGGAATTTCATGGAAGAAAGATTATTGTTCGTCGGCGTCTCCCTCGGGATCTTCGCCTGGTACTCGCGCCGCTGGAAGGATCGCGGCGGGCCCGTCTCCCCGCTGCAGTCGGCGGCCTGGCACGCGGTGTTCTACGCGATCGCGGCGTTCTCGATCGTGATGATCCTGACCATGGTGTTCGAGGGCCGCACGAAGGTCATCGCGGTGTGGGCGCGCGCGATGCGCGTCGGCGACATCATCCCGGCGCTCTCCGCCGCCGTCGTCGCGGCCGGCATCGGCTTCTGGCGCGCCTGGTCCAAGGGCGAGAGCGTGGAAAGCCGCCGCTTCTACCTCGACGACGACCTGGAATGGGCCGACACCGTGTTCTCCTCCGCTTTGCTCGCCTGGGTCCTGATGACCTTTCTCATCCAGGCGTTCAAGATCCCCTCCGGCTCGATGGAGAAGACGTTGCTCATCGGCGACCACCTGTTCGTCAACAAGTTCATTTATGGCCTGCGCGTGCCGCTCTGGGGCAAGCGCATCCTGTCCCTGCGCGGCGTGCAGCGCGGCGACGTGATGGTCTTCGAGTTCCCGGTCACCGACCCGCGCGACCTGCACTGCGGCAAGACCAACGCCGGCGAGAACTTCATCAAGCGCGTCATCGGTCTGCCCGGCGAGTCCGTCACCGTCAGCAGCGGCAAGGTCTTCATCGACGGCAAGCTCATGTCCGACGAGCATTACGCCCAGTGGGACGAGTCCTTCCGCCAGCCCGAGTCCGTGCACGCCAAGGAGATCGCGCCGGAGCGCTACCAGGAGCTCTGGCAGGACCATAAGCTCGACCGCGAGCTCGGCGACATTCAAAAGGACTTCTTCGGCCCGGTCAAGGTCCCCGAGGGCTCCTACTTCATGATGGGCGACAACCGCGACCACTCCTGCGACTCGCGCTACTGGGGTCCCGTCGACAACCGCTTCATCAAGGGCAAGGCCTGGTTCATCTACTGGCCGCCGTCGCGCATGGCGGTGGTTCGCTGAAGAGCCTCGCGCCGCGCGACTGCCCCGCCTGCGGACGCGGCGGGCCTTTCGCGCCGGTCGAGCCTTGGCTCGATCCCGTCGCCGGCGGGCGGTACGAGCTGTGGTCGTGCGCGCCGTGCGGCGTGACCTTCTCCGAGCCGCGCGAGGCGGTCGGCCCCGGGTGGTATGAGAAGGCGGCGCCGCTGCGCGCCAAGGAAAAGAAATCCCTTCCCGGAAGCGACTGGCGCTTCACGACCTTTTTAGCCGAAGGCCTCTCTCCCGGGAAAATACTCGACGTCGGCTGCGGCGACGGCGGCTTCCTCGAATTGGCCCAAAGCGCCGGCTGGACCGGCGTCGGCTTCGATTACGAAACCCGTATGATCGCGCTCGGCAAGGCGCGCGGCGTCGAGGTGCACGCCGAGGAATTCACCGTCTTCTGCCGCTCGCGGGCGGCGGGGGAGTTCGACGCGGTCACGCTCTTCGACGTCCTCGAGCACACGCCCGAGCCGCTCGAGCTCCTGGGGCTGGTGACGCCCCTCCTTAAGAAGGGGGGGCACGTCGCGCTGACCTTGCCCAACGCCCTGCGGCCGATCCCGTTCGTCCGCGAGGAGCACGATTACCCGCCGCATCACTTCACGCGCTGGACGCCCGAGGCGATGAAGGGGTTCCTCGAACGCAACGGCTTCGTCGTGGTCCATCAGGACGCGGGGTGCCTGAAGATCTCCTATCTGTCCGACCACGTCTACTTCTACGCGCTGATGCCGTTCCTGCTGTCGGTCGCCAAGCGCGCGCTATTCGGCAAGACGGATGAGAGCCGGACGGTCAGCGAGCTGTACGCGTCGACGGGCGGAGGGGGCGCGTTGTCGGACAAGTCGCGGCGTCAGGCGCTCGTGGACGCGGCCAAGCTCGGCCTGCGGCTGTTCACCTGGCCGGCGGCGCTGCTGATGTGGCTGTGGTACCGCGCGACGCGGCCGCTGCCCGGCGACAGCCTGTACACCCTCGCGCGGCGCGAGCACGGCCCTAACGCTCCGTTCCGGAAATAAAGCGCACGACCTCGTCGATGATGCGAGGCATGTCTTTCGAGAAAACGTGGTCGTCGTCTAGCTCGAGATAGCGCCCGCCCGCGCCTTGGTGGAAGCGGCGGGATATGTCGATGTCGACATAAAGATCCTGCCGGCCGTGGGCGATCAGGAGAGCGTCTTCAGCCATTGGCGTCGCGAGCGTCATGGGGTTATAAAGCGCGCGCGTTCCTTCGAGGTCTTGAGCGACGCGGTCGAGAGCCAGGGCGTCGGAGCCAAGGATCTCGGGATAGTTCTTAATGTATTCCGGCAGCCAGCCTCGTATCCACCGCTCGCTCTCCAGATCGAGCAGGCCGGCGAGCAGGACGAGGCGCCCGGCGCGGTCTCCCAATGAACGATGGGCGTTGAAGGCGACGAAGCCGCCCCAGCTGTGGCCCGCCACATGAAGCCGTTGATAGCCGTCGGCCGCGATCTGCTTCGCGAGCTCGGCGCTGCGCGTGACCGAGCGGTCGAAGCGAAACTTGCCGCGGCTTTCGCCCACCCCCTCATAGCTCGGCAAATAGGCGTCGATGTTCCGATCGGAGAGCAGGGCTTTCGCGAGCTCGATTCTCATCCGCGGAACGTTCTTATATTTCTCGACGTCGGCGGCGGGCGGTTGTCCGGGGAAACCGTGGAAGAGGACGATCGCCTCCGGAGCGGGCTTCGCGGCCCGCGAAAGCTTGGTGACGCGCGTGTAGCCGAACCAAATTTGAGTCTCGTTCATGGGCTCAGGATAGTCCCTACTTCCAATCCGCGTCAAGGCGGGTTAAAGCCGTGAAAGCGCCGGCTCCTCAGATTACAAATACCCCTGTTCCAAAATATTCCGAATCGCATGGCAGAATCGTTGCCTGCGGGATCGGAGACATTAAAGACACGAAACGTACATGAACACCGGTTCTAGGAGGACGCTAAGACATGGATGCCGCAATCACGCTGAACGCCGACTGGCGCGAGGAAGAAGGAGGGAAGGTCGGCCTCTGGCTGTTCATCCTCTCCGAAATTCTGCTGTTCGGGGCCTTCCTGGCCTCCTATGTCGGCACGCGCCTGGGCAATCCTGATTGCGCCTTGGGCGTCGTGGCCTGGCCCGAGGCGGGGCACCTTCCCGGCCTGACGATGGCCGCGCTCAATACGGTCATCCTGCTGACCAGCTCCTACACCATGGTCCGGGCGATCTCCCGCGCCGAGCGCGGCGACCGCGCGGGCTTCCGCGCCAACCTGATCGCCACGATCGTCCTGGGCCTGGGCTTTCTCGTCGTGAAGTCGGCCGAGTACGCGCTCAAGGTCTCTCACGGCTATTATCCGGGCTCGGAGCTCGCCCGGGCCAATCCCGGGCTGTCGATCTTCCTCTCCTATTACTACCTGCTGACCATACTGCACGGCTTGCACATCGTCGCCGGCCTGATCTGGAACGGCGTGGCCTTCTACGCCTCCGGCGACGCGCCGATGCCCGCCGTCGCGCGCCGCGCGGAGTACGCCGGCCTGTACTGGCACTTCGTGGACGTGATCTGGGTGTTCCTCTTCCCGCTCCTATACCTCATCTGACCGGAGACCCCTATGAGCCAAGACACGACGATCCATCATGACGACGCCCTCGACCTCGGGGTTTACCTCGCTTTGCTGTCCCTCACCGCCGTCACGCTCGCGGTGAGCCATTTCACCCATGGCGGACGCATCATGGCCGTGTCGCTGGCGCTCCTCATCGCCTCGTTCAAGGCGTCTTTGATCGGCTTCTACTTCATGGGCCTGCGCCGCGAGCGCGCGATGATGTTCGTCATCCTCGGCATCGGCGCCCTGGCCGTATTGATCCTTCTCGTCGGCATCCTGCCCGACCTGACCTTCGCGAGATTCTAGGGTGAAGCGACTGCTCCTCGCCGTCGCCGTGTTCTCCGGGGCCTGCGCGAAGCCCGAGCCGCTCGCGGTCCTTCCGGAGTTCACCATGACCGCGGTGGGGGGGCGCGCGACGGCGCCGTTCGGGCGCAAGGATCTGCTGGGCAGGGTCTGGATCGCGGACTTCATCTTCACGCGCTGCGCCGGCCCCTGCCCCCTGCTCAGCGAGCGCATGGCCGCGCTGGGGCGGACCTTGCCCGCGGCCGTCGGCCTGATCACGGTCGGCGTCGACTCGGAGGGCGACACGCCCGAGCGCCTGCGCCGCTACGCCAAGCGCTATGAGGCGGAGCTCGAGCGCTGGGTGTTCCTGCGCGGCACGCCGTCGCAGACCTACCACCTGCTCTACGCCGGCTTTCGCCTGCCGCTGTCGGTCGATCCCGCCGCCGCGGAGGAGCTGCGCGCGACGCACAGCACGCGCTTCGTCCTTCTCGACCGGAACGGGGCGATTCGCGGC
>JAHFCD010000162.1:4658-6045 GCA_023249695.1 Elusimicrobiota bacterium | reverse complement strand
CGGACAAGCACCGGACCAGCGCTTCTCCGACCGCGCGATAGGTCGCGGCGTCGGGATGCAGGCCGTCGGGCGAGGTTTTGAGCCGGCGCGGCTCCTTCGGATCGGCCGCGGCGCGCGCGGCGTCGCCGAGCCGGATCTCCTCTTTCGCGGCGGTCTCGCGAATCCACCGGTTGAGACGCTCGATGCGCTCGCTTTGCTCGGGAGCCGCGCGCGTGAAAGGCAGCACCGTCGCCGCCACCGGCGCGATGCCCAGCGCCTTGGCGCGCCGGTACATCCAGAGCAGGTCGCTCTCCGTCGCCTTGGCGGGCCGCCCCTGGTAGATGTCGTTGACCCCGGCGAGAATAATGACGACTTTCGGCTTCGCCGCCTCGACCTCCCGCGCGAAACGCGCGCGAATCTGGTCGGAGCGCTCGCCGTTGACGCCGCGGTTGAGCACGGTCCATCCCGGACGCGCCTTCATCATCCAATACTCGTACTGGCTCTCGGGGTTTCCGGCGCCCGCGGGGGGCATCTCGACCGGGGAGGCGAACGCGGGCGTGCCGGCCGTCGTGGAGTCGCCGAGCCCGACGATCGTCATCGTCGCGACGAGCGCCAGCGCGGGCGTCAAGGAAAGGTGAGGACGACCTTGCCCGTATTCCCGCGGTCCTGGATGAAGGCGTGGGCCTTCGCGGCGTCCTCGGCGGGGTAGGACGCCCCGACGACGGGACGGATGCGGCCCTCGGTCCACCAGCCGACGAGGGTCGTCGGCGCGGCCTTCAGGACCTCGGTCTCGCCCGTCATGCGTCCGAGGTGCAGGCCGATGACGCCGCGGTTGGAGCTCATCAGTTCGAAGGGCGAGAAGCTCGGCGTGCGCAGCCAGTGCCAGGCCAGGCTCAACAGCTGGCGGCTCTTGCCCGGCGCGGCGGCGGAGAAGCCGTAAACGATGAGCTTGCCCCCGACGGCGAGGCTGCGGTAGCTCTTCGCGAAATTGACGCCGCCGATCGGGTCGAGGGCGACGTGCACGCCGCGCCCGCCGGTGACCTTTTTGACGACCGCCTCGAAGTCCTCGTTGCGGTAGTCGATGGGGTGGTCGACGCCTTCCTTGCGCACGGCGTCGTGCTTGGCGGCCGACGCGGTGCCGAACACCTCCGCGCCGTAGATCTTCGAGATCTGCGCGGCGGCGATGCCCACGCCTCCGGCGGCGCCGTGAATGAGGACCCGTCGGCCTTCCCGCAGGTTTCCCTGCTCGATCAACGCGAGGTAGGCCGTCAGGTAGTTCACGGTCATCGCCGCGGCTTCCTCGAAGCTCTTGCCCGCGGGAATCGGGAATACGTCGGTCGCCTTGACGAGCAAGGTGTCGGCGTAGCCGCCGTAGTTGCAGGGCACCACGACGCGGTCTCCTTCCTTC
>JAHFCD010000162.1:0-4648 GCA_023249695.1 Elusimicrobiota bacterium | reverse complement strand
CCCGCGCGGCATGCCCGGGCCCAGGGCGTCGACGACGCCGGCGGCCTCGTAGCCCGGGACGAAGGGCGCGGCGGGCGCGCCGGGGTACAGGCCCATGCGCATCATGATGTCGGCGAAGTTGACGCCGGCGGCCTTCACGCGGACGCGGATCTGGCCGGCGCCGGGCGCCGGGTCGGGCGCGGAACGGATCTCGAGGACTTCAGGGCCGCCATGGCGCGCGATGTAGATCGATCTCATCGGGCAAGCCTAGCAAACGGCGAAGGCGCTCTAGCGGTCGCGGACGGCGTCGCGCAGCGCGGCGGTGAAGGCGGGAGCGAGGAGCTCCTGGGTCTCGGGCGTGGGCCAGACGACGCGGGACTCAAGGTCGGCTTCGAAGGCGTACGGGACGTCCTTCTCGGCGGCCTGGAAGGTGACGAGGTAGCCGCGCTCCCCGGTGCGTTCCACGTTCCAGGACGGGCGGCCGCCTGGAAGGTCGAGCTCTCCGCCCAGGCGCTCGCCGAGCGACTTCGTGTCGCCGGGCAGCTTCCACTCGTGCACCATCAGCAAGGCTTCCTGAGAGCGGTCGTCGTCGGTGACGACGGGGACGCCTTTCGCGGCCGGCCGGGCGTTGGTGACCGGGGCGGGCGCGGGGTAGGCCAGGGCGGTGACGTCCGGCGGGACGTAGGCCGGGCGGCGCGCGCCGCCGAGTTCGATGAGGAGCGCGCAGGCCGCGATCGCCGCGTACGGCGCGAGCGTTTTCCAGCTCACGCTCCGCGGGAGGGAGGCTGCCATGAATCTCGCCGAGTCCGTGGAAGCCTCCTTCGCGGGGAACGGGATGGGCGTCGCGCGGACGGCGGGCGCGGCGGCGGCTTTCGGGGCGTGCGCGGGATTCAGGGAAGTCTTGAGCATCGCGACCTGGACGCGCAGGCGGGACAGCGCCTCAGCGCGCTGGACGAGCCGGGACTGGGCGAGGCGCGCGGCCTCGTGCAGGCCTTCGGCGCGCTCGCGCATGATCTCGGCGTAAAGCCGCGCGGTGGTTTCCGGCGATCGTTCGGTGTCCATCATGATGTCCCCACCATGATAGCCGCCGGCCGTTAAGAAGTTATTACGCGCGCGACGGAAGGAAGACGAGATTATCCCACGCGGCCGGCAGGGACGCGAGGAATCCCGGCAGTTCGGCCGCGTCTAATGGGCCCGTCGTGCCGTCTTCGTTCAGACGGTGGGCCGTGTAGCCGGCCTCGAGCAAAGCGCGGCAGGCGGGCAGGGAGAATCGTTCGCCGCCCGCCCCGGCCCAGACCTCCATCGCGATCACGGGGCGCGCCGCGCGCAGGGTCTCGAGCCCGCCCGCGATCAGGCGCTTCTCTCCGCCCTCGACGTCGATCTTGATCACGGAGGGTGGGCGGTGGCCCGTCGCGTACTCGTCGAGCGTCGTGCAGCGCACCTCGGTTTTCAGCGGGCCGCGCGTCGGATCGAAATCGGTGACCTCGGCCTCGAGCGTGTTGAAGGCGTCGCTCAGGCGGTGGCGGTACAGGGTCGCCGTGCCGGTGCGGTCCCACAGCGCCGCGTCCACGATGCGGGCCGCCGGGCCCGGCGTGTTCTTCAGGAGCCACGCGTGAATCTCGGGCAGGGGCTCGAAGGCGTGAATCTCTCCGGCGAACTCGGCGGCGAGCATCGTGTAGAATCCGTAGTTGGCGCCGGCGTCGTAGAACACGTCGCCGCCGCGCAGGGTCCGGATGAAGTAGCGCACGAGCTTGTACTCCGGGCCGCCGGGAACCCCCGCCAGGTAGAAGGTGACGAAGTCGGCGTCGTCGGCGTAGGGCAGGCGCATGCGGCCGCCCCAGAACAGCGGCACCGTCACGACGCCCGGCCGCAGGCCCGCCCGAGCCGCGGCCCAGCGCAGGTAGCGCGGACCGAAGCGGGCCAGCTTGCGGAGCTTGCGCAGGACGGGGTCGCCCTCGCTCACTTCGACGAGGCGGCAGCGCGCCGGGAGGTCGGACGCGAGGGCGAGGAAACGTTCGCGCCGCGCGGCGAGGGGATCGGTCATCGGTCCGATTTTACTATTACCGGCGGCGCCGCGCGGGGCTTGACATTATTGACCGTTCAGTCTATAATGACGCCATGGCCCGCCCGCGCTCGTTCGACTGCGACGTCGTCCTCGACAAGGCCGTCGAGACCTTTCGCGAGAAAGGCTTCGACGGGACCTCCGTCGAGGACCTGGAGAAGGCCACCGGCCTCCGCCGCGCCAGCCTTTACGGCGCGTTCGGCGACAAGCGCGCGCTGTATCTCGCCGCGCTGCGGCGCTACCAGGGAACGCAGGGCGTCCGCCTTCTCGAAACGCTCAACGCGGAAAAGTCGGGGCGCGCCGCGATCGAGCGGCTTTTCGCCATCGTGATCGACGCGGCCGTGGACGACCCGTGCGGCTGCCTGCTCGCCAACGCCGCCTCCGAGCGCTCGGCGCACGACGCGGGCGTCGCGCGCTGCGTGTCGGACAACCGGCGCCGCGTCGAGGGGGCGCTCCTGGCGGCGGTGCTCCGCGGGCGCGCCGACGGCAGCGTGAAGGCGCGAGGGGACGCCCGGTCCTCGGCCCGCTTCCTGTTCGCCGCGACGCTCGGCATCCGCGCGCTCGGGCGCACCGAGTGCGCGCGCGCGGAGCTCAAGGCCGTCGCGAGCGAGGCGCTGAAGACGCTGGGCTGATTTTTTTGGCTTATTATTGACCGATCGTTCAAGCAAGTGGACTTAGCCTGACGGGGACGCGAAAACAGGAGAACTGATGAACCAGGAAAACGACGGAGCGCTGCTGGACGCGTATTCGACGACGGTGTCGCAGGTGGCCGCGCGGGTGAGCCCCGCCGTGGTCAAGATCGAGGCCCGCAAGGGCTCGCGCGGAGGCTCGGGGTCGGGCTTCGTGTTCACGGCCAACGGCTACATCCTCACGAACAGCCACGTCGTGCACGGCGCGAGCGCCCTCGACGTGGTGCTGCACGACGGCCGCCGCTTCTCGGCGGAGGTCGTCGGCGACGACCCGGCGACGGACCTCGCGGTCGTGCGCGTGCGGGCCGACGGCCTGCCCGTGCTCGAGCTCGGGGAGTCGAAGTCCCTGCGTCCGGGCCAGGTCGCGATCGCAATCGGAAATCCGTACGGGTTCTCCTACTCGGTCACGGCGGGCGTCGTCTCGGCGCTCGGCCGGTCCCTGCGCTCGGAGTCCGGGCGTCTGATGGACGACATCATCCAGACCGACGCGGCGCTCAACCCGGGCAACTCGGGCGGGCCTCTCGTGGACTCGAACGGGCGCGTGATCGGCGTCAACTCGGCGGTGATCCTGCCCGCGCAGGGCCTGTGCTTCGCGATCCCGATCGACACGGCCAAGCACGTGGCCGGCCGTCTGATCGAGCATGGTCGCATCCGGCGCGGCTTCCTGGGCCTGGGCGGCCAGAACGTCGCCGTGCCGCGCGGCCTGGCGCGCCGCCTCGGCGTCGAGGCCGAGTCCGGCGTGCTCGTGATCGCCGTCGAGCCCGACGGGCCCGCGGCGGAGGGCGGCGTCGAGGAAGGCGATCTCGTGATCGCCTACGAGGGCAAGCCGGTGACGAGCGTGGACGATCTGCACCGCGCGCTGACCGAGGACAAGATCGGACGCTCGGCGCGCCTGACCGTCGTGCGCGAGCGCGGCGCCGAGGACCTGACGGTGACGCCGGGCGAGACGAAAATCTAAAGGAGGCGTTATGGCCGAACTGGTATTGACGGACGCGTCGTTCAAGAAAGAGGTGCTCGAGTCGGCGAAGCCGGTGCTCGTGGACCTGTGGGCGCCGTGGTGCGGCCCGTGCCGCATGCTCGGCCCGGTGGTCGAGGAGCTCGCCGCGGAGTACGCGGGCAAGGCCGTGGTCGGCAAGCTGAACACCGACGAGAACGGGGACACGATGTCGACGTATCGCGTCTCCGCGATCCCGACCCTGCTGTTCTTCAAAGGCGGCAAGCTGGTCGACCAGATGGTCGGCGTGCAGCCCAAGTCGGCGATCAAGGCCCGGCTCGACGCGCTGATCGCCGTCTGACGCCAAATTAGTAGCATGGTCGCCTTCCTATGGGCGATCAAGACCGTCTGCGGAACCTGAAAGAGCGCCGTCCGGGCTCGGTGGAGGCCGTCTTCACGGAGGACGCGTTTCAGATTCCCGGAGTCTCCGACACGACCCCGGGGATGATGAAATCCCGCTCGAACGCATGACTCCGGAAAAAACGCTTCTCCTCGGCTGGCTCGCGCTCATCGTCCTCTTCGCGGGGCTGTGGGCCGTTCAGCGCCGGACCCGGGACGCGAGCCTCGTCGACGTCGGCTGGGCCGCGAGCCTGGGCCTGCTCGCGCTCCTGTGCGCCGCCGTCCTCGACGGGGAGCCCGCCCGGCGCGCGCTCGTCGGGGCGATGGGCGCGCTGTGGTCCGCGCGCCTCGCCTGGCACCTGTACACGGACCGCGTGCGCGGCAAAAGCGAGGACGGGCGCTACGCGGCCTTGCGCGCGTCCTGGGGCGCGGCGGCCGATCGCAACTTCTTCTGGTTCTTCCAGGCCCAGGGAGCCTTGGCCGCCCTGCTCGCCCTTCCTTTCGCCGCGTTGGCGGCGCGACGCGGGGCACTCGGTCCCGGGGACGCCGCCGGCGCGGCCCTTTGGCTCGTCGCCGTGTGGGGGG
>JAHFCD010000161.1 GCA_023249695.1 Elusimicrobiota bacterium | reverse complement strand
TTGCCCTTCTTGAAGCGCGTCCGTCCGGTGAATTCGGCGGCGCGCGCGGTGAACGCCTCCGCCGTCTTCACCGCGGCGGCGGAGCCGGGCGCGATAAACAGGTCGAGCGCGCCCTTCACCGCGAGGCGGCGCGCCTCGTCCAAGGTCGGCGCGGCGACCGCGATGGCCGCGCCCTCCTTCGTGAGGCCGGGCTTCATGCGCCCGAAGGCGCAGGCGCCGAGCAGCAGCGGCGCGAGCAGGACGGCGAGGGTTCTCCTCACGAGGCGGCTTCCCGGTCGCGGCCCGCGGCGGGGACGACGAAGTGGAAGGTCGTGCCCTTGCCCAGCTCCGATTCGAGCCAGATCTTGCCGCCGTGCTTGTCGACGACCTCGCGCGCGATCGCGAGCCCGAGGCCCGTGCCGGGCGCGTTGACCTGGGAGCGGTTGCCCGCGCGATAGAAGCGCTCGAACACCTTCTCGCGGTCTTCCGGAGGAATGCCGATTCCATCGTCGGATACGGACACCATCACGAACTCCCCCTTGTCCTGGACGCGCACCCGCACGCGCCCGCCGGGATGCGTGAATTTGATCGCGTTGGAGACGAGGTTGTCGAGGACGAGGTGCAGCCAGCGCTCGTCGCCGAGGGCCTGCGGCAGCGCGCCGGGAGTCTCCGAGGACAGAGTCTTGCCCGCGTCGGCGGCCGCGGGCTGATGATTCTCCACCGATTCGAGCATCAGACGGCCGAGGTCGAGAGGTCCCAGCTCCATCTTCGCCCCGCCCTCCAGGCGCGACAGGTCGAGCAGGTCGGAGACGAGCCCCGACAGCCTTTTCGACGCGGCCTTCGCGATGGCGAGAAATTTCATCTGTTGTTGGTTGAGCGGTCCCGTGTCGCCTTCGAGCATCACGGTCAAAAAACCCGAGATGGTCGTGAGCGGGGTCTTGAACTCGTGGCTGACGGTCGAGACGAACTCATCCTTCATACGATTGAGGGTGGCCAATTGTTCCGCGGTCTTGGCCAATCTTCGGTTCAAAATGGCGGTTTCCACGATGATCGCCGCCTCCTCCGCGATGACCGTGACGAGGGCGGTCTGCTCGTCGGAGAAAGCGTCTTTTCGCTTGCTGCCGACGCGCATGACTCCGATGCAGCGGTCCTCCAAAACGAGGGGCACGACCATGAGGGAATGAACCTTCCACATTTTGGCGTAATGGGCGATGACCTGCGGGTCGTCCTGGGCGTCGCCGGTGGTGAACAGGCGGCGGGTCTTAAATACTCTTACGGAAGAGGAGCGCTCGTCGGTCAGCGCCAGCCGGTATAATTGCTCCTCGCCCTCGAGGCCGAAGGCTCCGGATTGGGTCACGAGCTCGCCGGTGCCCTCGTCGAGGATCAGGAACGCGACCAGGTCCGCCTCGAGAGCGCGCGCGACGATCGAGACGATCGCGGCCAAGGTCGACGGCGCCTGCGCCGCGCGCGAGCTCAGCGCGCCGGCCACGTCGTGCAAGGTCTTGATCTCCTTCGACTTCTTGATCAGCCGGTCCTGGGCCGCGTTGAGCTCCTCCATCGCCGCCGACAGGCCGCCCTGGAGCTTTTCCCGGGAGGTGGAGAGATCGGAGAGCCCCGCGGCCAGCCCCGCCGCCGAGCGCAGCGCCGCGACCGCGAACTCGAGGCGCCAGAGCAGGGCCTCATCCCAGTCCTCGGGCCCGGAGCGCGCCGCGATCACGACGCCCGCGCCGCGCTCGTCGGCCCAGCCGCCCGACGTCGCCGCGCAGCAGCCGTGCAGGGCGAGGGCGCGCGTGAGCGCGTCCTCCGGGCCCCGCGCGGCGTCGCCGAGCTTCCACGACGAGCGTCCGGACGCGGCCGCGCCGGACAGCAGGCCGGCGTCAAAACGGAACGAGGACAGCTCGAGCCGCGCCCAAGGCCCGCCGCGGTGCGCGAGAAGCGTCGCGCTCCCGTCCGGGCCGCGCGCGAAGGCGGCGAAGCTGAGCTCCGGCTGTCGCCGGTGCAGGGCGCCGAGCAGTCGGCTCGCGGCTTCCTCGAGGGCGTGCCCCGGCCGGCGCACGGCGGCGTCGATGTCGAGCGCCTCGGCGGCGAACTTCCTCAGGTCGCCGAGCTCCGCCTGAAGCCGGCGCGCCTCGCGCTCGAGCGGCAGGACCTCGCGGAACGAGAACCACCACCAGAGCGCCGCGGAGGCGCACAGCGAGGACAGAACGCCGACGACGGCCGCGGCTCCGGTCATTTTTCGAAGTCGAGGTGCGCGTTGACGTAGTGGGCCGGGAGATGCACCTGGGAGTGCGGCACCCAGCCGGTCGCGATGCCGGAGCTGTCGAGAATGTGGCGCACCGCGTGGCCGAATTCGTTGGCGCGCGGCGCCAGCGGCGAATTGGGCCCGGGCCCGACGATAAGCGCGCGCGTCACGCCGGCGCGCTGGCACGCGTGGGCGACCTGGAACGGCACGCCGACCTGCTGCATCGAGTCGTACGTCTCCACCAGCGCGTAGCGATAGGGGCAGTTGAAGCCGTTTTTGGCTCCCGCGTCCTGGAACAGCGTCGCGGCATAGGCGCTGAGGCCTTCCTGCCCGTTCGGCACGATGACCGCGAGCGGCTCCGCGCCGGGCGGCGCCGCGGGCGGCGTGAACTTCGCCCCCGCCGTGGACACCGGCGGCGCCTCCGAGCCGATCGTGATCGGCTCGTAGATGATGCGGAGCATGTCCATCAGGGGCGAGGGCTGGCCCGCGGCGGTGCGCATCTTCCGCAAAAGCGCCAGCCGCCGGACCCACAGCGTGAGATCCTGGTAGCCCCACATCGTCAGCTTGTCGGCGAGCTGACCGATCTCGTCGCCGTTGAGCGCGGTGCCCGCGCGATCGTTGACCGACGACGTGAGGTCCCGCTGCACGGTCGGGCTCGGGATTTTCAGATCCACCGACCAGCCCTTGTCGAACGTGAACCGCAGCGCCTCCTCGAGCGCGCCGAGCGCCTTCGGCGGATACATCGAGGTGATGACGACCTGCTGGCTCCGATCGAAGAAGGACTTGAACACCTTCGCGAGGAGATCCTTATTCTGATCGGTCACCGCGAGCAGATGAATGTCGTCGACGAACAAGGCCTTGGAGTCCGCGATCTTCTTGTCGATGACGGCCATGGAACCGTTCGCGGCCGCGGCCGTCACCGCCCGCGACAGGCGCGCTCCCGAGGTCACCATCAGCGACGCGGAGCCGAGGCCCTTCGACATCGCGTTGGCGATCGCGTACAGGAAATGGGACTTGCCCGTTCCCGGCACGCCGTACAGGAACAGCGGGTTGTACATCGAGCCGGGCGAGGTCACCACGGACATGGCCGCGGCGTGCGCGAAGCGGTTGTACGCGCCGACCATCAAGGTCTCGAACGTCCAGTCCGCCCGCAGCTCGTCGGTCAGCGCCGCGGCCGCGGCGGCCGCCAGGCTCGCCGCCTGCGGATCGTTGGCCAGCGCCGCGGCGGGCTCCAAATTCACCGCGGCCGGGGTCGCCATGCGCACCTCGGTCGGCGGCGGCGCCGCCATCGCCGGGACCGCGGTCACGGGCGGCAGGTTCACCTGGGGCGCCGGAGAGAAGGTCGGCATCGCCGGCGCGGGCGGAGGCGGCGTGAACGCCGACTCTGGTCCCAGCGAAATCAGGGGCTCCTTCGCCGCCGGCTGCAGAGGGATCGGCGGCAGGATTTCACGAGGCGGAGGCAGGCTCGACGCCGACGGTATGCCGCTGAGCTCGATCGCGGGCGGCGGCGGCGTCAGGGCCGGGGCCGGAGGCGGAGGTATCAGCGGCGCCGGAGCCGGCGGCGGAGGTGTCAACGGCGCCGGAGCGGGCGGCGGAGGCACGAGCGCCACTGGGAGCGCTTTGAGCGGCTCCAACGTCACCGGCGCGGCGAGCGGCGGCATCTCCGGGAGGCTCGCCGCCGGAGGAGGCGGCAGCGCGGCCGGAACCGTCTTCGGCGGCGCCGCGGCCGGCTGGACCACGGGCTTCGGAGACACCTTCTCGAGCCACTCGTTGAGCTTCTCGCTCACCGCCGGCGTCACCTTATGGAGCACGAAGCTCAGATTGAAATCCTCGCCGTCGAGGGGCGTGGGGCGGCCGCACAACGCGCCGAATTTTTTGAGCACCGCGGCGACGTCCGCGCCGCTGCCGCGCATCAGCAGCAGGTGACGCAAGGGATCGTCGTCGTTCGGCGAGGAGCGGATCTCCCAACGATCCATCAGCCTTCTCCGGGAAGAAGCATCATGTCCACGATGATATCCACGGCGGTCGATTTTTTCTGGGCGTCGGCGGGCGCCACCGCCCGGAACAGCACGTTCGCGCGCGAGCACGCCTCGGACAACTCGTCCACCTTCGACGCAGGCCAGTCCTCGACGACGGCCAGGATCGCGGCGGCCTTCATCTGCAGGGCCTTCTGCAGCACGGCGTTGGGGTCGGCCGCGGCGCCGACCTCATGAGACAGCACCTCGCGAATGAACAGCGGTCGCTTCGAGATCGTCTTGGCGGCCTGGCTCAAGAACACGCCGAAGGCGGTCTTCACCTCGGCGCATGAGGCCGTGTAGATGTAAGCCACCCGCCGGATCTGCTCCTTGGGCGCGTCCGCCGGGAAATCGTCGGGCTTGCCGGGGAGCGGCTGATTCGCCTTCGGCGAATCAATAACGGCCGGTGGCGCCTTCGGCGCCGGGATCGGGGCGACGACGGGCGGCGGCTTCGGCGCTTCAACGACGGCGGGCGGCGCCTTCGGCGCTTCAACGACGGGTGGCGGCGGCTTCGGCGCCGTGGGCGCGGCGACCGGCGCCGGGGGCATCGGAATCGACGGGCCGGCGGACAGCTCGATGCCGGATTGCGCGGGCAGCTTTGGGGCCGGCTTCGGAGGCTCCGGCTTCTTTTCCGGAGGCTTGATCATCCCATCGCGCGGCGCGAGCTCGATGCTCGGAGGCTTCGGCGCCTCGACGGGCTTCGGGAGTTCCACCGGCATCGGTATCTCGACCGACTTCACCGCTTCGACCGGCCTCGGCGCCGCGACCGGCTTGGGCGGCTCGACGGGTTTGGGCGCTTCGACGGGCTTAGCGGCTTCGACCGGCTTCGGGATATCGACGGGCTTCGGCGCCGGCGGCGCCGCCTTCGGAGGCTCGGCGGCCACGGGCGCGATCAGCGCGTCGCCGCCCGAATCCGAAAGAATCGCGTCCAAGTCCGACAGAATGGACTCGATTTCCTCCGGATGCTCCTTCTTCGGCTCGTCCGCCATCTCAGGGGCCGCCGACCGAAAGGCCCTTCAAGCGCAGGGCCACGTCCTCGGGATTGCTGGCCTCTTCGAGGACCACCTTGTCGTCGATCTTGCCCTCGGCGAACAGGCGCAGCAGATCCTGGTCGAAGGTGTGCATGCCGTAGTATTCGCCGCCCTCGAGCACCTTGCGAATCTCGGCCGTCTTGCCGTCGAGCAGATGGCGCCGCACCAGGCTGTTGCCGATCATGATCTCGGTCGCGGGGAAGCGCCCTTTGCCGTCCTTGGACAGCACGAGGCGCTGGCCGATGACACCCTTCAGGCAGTTCGCGAGCTGCTGGCGCACCTGGCCGTGCTGGTGGGCCGGATGCGCGTCCACGATGCGGTCGACGGTCTGCGCGGCGTCGAGGGTGTGCACGGTCGAGAGCACGAGGTGGCCGGTCTCGGCCGCGGCGATCGCGGCCTGCATGGTCTCGAGGTCGCGCATCTCGCCGATGACCACGACGTCGGGGTCCTGCCGGAGGATGTGCTTGAGCGCCGAGCCGAACGAGTGCGTGTCGAGACCCACCTCGCGCTGGACGATCGTGGATTTGGCGTCGGTGTGGTAGAACTCGATCGGATCCTCGATCGTGATGATGCGGTACTGATGGGTGTTATTGATGTAGTGCAGAAAGCTGTTGAGCGTCGTGGTCTTTCCCGCGCCTGTGATGCCGGTAAAGAGAATGAGGCCGCGGCTCTCGTTGCCGAGCTTGGTCATCGCGTCGACCGGCAGGTGCAGCTCCTCGAACGTGCGCAGCTTCATCGGCACGACGCGCAGCGTCAGGCCCAAGGTGCCCTTCTGGCGGTAGACGTTG
>JAHFCD010000160.1 GCA_023249695.1 Elusimicrobiota bacterium | reverse complement strand
GCCATCAACCGACGCCAAGGACGTGGCTAGCTTAACGGCGCCCGTTATTTCACTCTCTCTATCCTGTGCATCGGCCTCCGCGAACGATGATTCGATCACCGCCGAGCTTGAAACACTCCCGGATTTCATTTGCTCTCGCTTCTTTGCGCGCGCATCGGAGTCGTAACGCGAATCTAGAATGCCAAGCATGAGTGAATCGCCGAGTCGATTGTATGGAAGTTGATAGGAAATATTAAGCATGGGTGAAGGCGTTGTTGGCGTTATCAGATATGAACCGCCGGTCCCGAGCCGACGCAGCCCGATGCAAAGGCGAGCGATAGTATTCGTCCAAGCATGGAATATTGAAAAAAGAATTTCATTTGACTCTTCCGGGGTCCTGAGGGAGCGAGCGATTCCTTCTCCGACGGGAATGAGGTGCGGCACTATGCGATTGAAAAGCATATTGGACGCGAGGGCATCATTTTCATTGACCACTACCTGGTGTGCCCTCATCGCACCCAGGAACAATTCTTCATGGTAGACCGATATATCTCCGACCCCATCCATGACAATTGTCAATATCCCAGGATTCGAGAATCCTGAAGCATTTTCACGATTCATCCGTGTATTTTGCTGTGCAAGTTGATCCACAACCCCCCAAGCATTCACGCTGGACGGTGTTGTTCCGTACACTGCAATTGAGCTTGCCCACTTGTCGAAGGCTCGGGCGAGCTTAACGACGAGCTCAACGTTAAATGGCTGTTTATGCTTCAAAACTGTAAACGCCGGGTAATCTGCGCGACGCGTAAATGGAGGAGCCAAATCCGGTCGTTTAGGGTTCGCAAATGTGATGCTGCCACGGACAAACCGCCCCTCTTCTGTCTTGAGACTGGCTAGGTAGGCGGTACGAAGGAGAGAACGGATGACCGACAAGGACGGGGTCGACAACCGCATTGTTCGCAACTTGCGATGAATATTGCGTGCTAGACAGTCGGTAAGGTCTTCCATAACTTAATGATTTCCTCTTGCCACCTAGGATGCCCAACTACTATTAGCTCGATCAGCCTAACAAGGTGATCGGGATAGTCAGTATTGTCGGATTGTGATTTGAAAACAAGGGGTAAGCCGGGTTGGGGGGTGAATTTGAGAACTGGAAAATACTGCAGGATGTGTCAGCCTAACGCGGAAGGGGGTTAGGCGCCGAGCAGCGCTTCAGGCGATCAGCAGGCCTCAAAATCCCCTTTCCGCCGCGATTCGGCACATGCGCATAGATCATGGTGGCGCTCACGTCGGCATGCCCGAGCAATTCCCGCACCGTGCGAATGTCGCAGCCGACATCGCCCCCGAAATCCTCGTCGCCGCTCAACGGGACTTAGACCGAGGACGCCCGCTAAGAGAGCGGGCCCTTTGGTTCCCACCCACTAGGCCCAACGCCCCTTCCTCTAAAGGGCTCCTACGTGCATAATCATCCTAAGTGAGATTCCTCCCCCTCCTGGCCCTCCTCGCCGCCCCCTCCTTCGCGGGCGTAATCGCCCCCGTTTCGGGCGGCGGCGGCTATCAAATGCAGCTCCCCCAGCTGACCGCGGACCTGCACGCCCAACTGACGGTCCTGGACCAGGCCGGCTCTCCCATGCTGATGGCCGGCGCCCTCAACGGTCTGCTCTCGCGCCCTGACGTCACCCCCACCCAGATCGCCGCCGCAAGGCTCATCCTCGAAGCCGTCGAGCACCCCGCCGCCGCGACCGCCGCGCGGAATATCCTGAAAGCCGCGCCCGCGGGCATGAAGATCGGCGCGGACCTCAACGAGCTCGCGCGGCGCGTCCGTCAAAGCCCCGAAGGCGCCGCCGCGTTCCACGGCGTCCTCGCGAAGCTGCCCGAGCTCGAGCAGGCGGCGGGAATCGCCTGGCCCCAGGCGAGCGTCGGAGGGATGAAGGAGCGCCTCGACGCGTTCTTCGCGGGCATGAAGAACGGGGCCGCGGACGAGGCTCCAGCGGTGGACGGGGCCGGCGAAGGCAAGCGCGCTCCCGCGATTCTCAAGAAAGCCCCCGATCCCTTGAAGGAGCCCTATCATGTCACGGCCGGAGACAAGGCCCTCGAGACGACGGTTTCCCTGGGGGAGCTGTTCGCCGCGCTCGACCAGAACGAGTCGGCCTTTCTCGACCGGTTTTTGCCGAAGCAGGAGGACAAGCCGCGCGAGCGCCTGGTCCGCCTGGAGAACAAGACCAGCCGCGTGTCGGTGACGATGGCGGCCGACGCCGGAGACAAGCGTCTGCTGTGGGCCGATTTCTACGAAAGCGACCGGCATCCGCTGCTGCTCAAGCTCGCGGACAAATTCACGTTCGCCCCGTTCGAGCGGAACGCGCGTACGGGCGAGATCGAGTACGAGGCGCCGCACATCGACGCCGACAACATGCAGCTGACGGCGTACGGCCTGAGGCTGTCCGCGGACGGGGCGGTGCTCGCCGACGAGTCCATGCACATATACGCCGGCAAGAGCCTGCTCGTGACGACCCACGACCAGGAGCGGCCCAGCGTCAGCAAGGCGCAGCGTCTGCTCGCGGAGACGGGGGCGCACAAGACGCCGACGGAGATGATGGTTTTTCTTTTGGGGGACGCCATCAACCGCTACAGCTCGGTGATCGACTCCCTCTCGAACGATTTCACTTTGATCGCGGAGAAGGTCGGCAAGAAAGAGCGGGACGAATCGATCCTGCAGGACGCGGTGAAGGCCGGCAGGAAGATCGACGTCATTCACGAGACGATCCTGCGCCAGCGGCAGGTGCTCCAGGATCTGCTCAGCATCAACGAGTTCCACCGCTCGGCGTACGTGCCCGTGGCCGACCTCGAGAAGCACCTGGCGGCGCTCGACCATCACCTGACGGTGCTGGATCATTACCAGGAACGCAAGAACGGCTTGATCGAGCTGTACCGCGCCAAGGTCAGCAACGAGCTCGACGAGGCGATGAAGCGGCTGGCGGCGATCAGCGCGTTGATCGCGCCCGCGGCGATCATCGGCAGCCTGATGGGGATGAACGTGCTCCTCCCCGGAGCCGCGCTCCCCCACGTGTTCTGGCTCGTGATGGGCGTGATCACGGTCGTCACGGCAGGGCTGTTCGTCGCCTTCAAGCGCAAAGGCTGGCTCTAAGCGACGGCCGGTTCCGGCGGCCGCGCGACCGTCTGATGAAACTTTTCGGGTCCCTCAATCGTCTGATAGGTAGGACTTCGGGCCCTTGTGGCTCGACGGCCTGGGGGTTATAATGAGCGGCGAGATGAGAGACGATGGTCACCAGCCGGCGACGAAAGCGGATCTGCGCGGGTTCGCGACGAAGGCGGATTTGCGCGGGTTCGCGACGAAGGCGGATCTGCGCGAGTTCGCGACGAAAGCCGAAACGCTGTTCGCGACGAAGGCGGACATGAAGGCGGAATTCCGAGCGATCACCGACCGTCTGGACGGGCACGACGCGAACTTGCGCCGCCTCAACATCAGCTTCGCGCGCCTCGAAGGCGATATGACCGAGGTGAAGGGCAAGGTCGGAGTGATCGTCGAAGATTTCTCGCAGTTCAAGACCTTCCTGGAGCGCATGAACGGGAACATCGAGGCCGCCCTTCGCAAGACGGACCTACAGGGCAGCATGCTGATGGACCACGAAGGCCGCCTCAAAAAGCTCGAGTCCCGTCCCAGCTGACGCCCGAAGGCTGGGCCTAACGGCGTGCGCCGTTTAGGCCCAACGCCTCATCCCGGCTCGGCGCGCCTTTCGTAGGATAAGGGCGTGAAGCGCCTTCTCTCAATCGCGGCCTTGCTCCTCCTCGCCGCCCTCCCCCTCCACGCCGCCGTCGTCGAATTCGCCCCCGTCCGAAGCTCCTTCGTCTCCGCGCTCGTCGCCTTCCGCCCGGAGGCCGCGACCGGCCTCGGCATGCCGGGCTTCAACGACCGGCTCGGCATCCCCACCCCTTCCAACATCGCCGCCCAGATAAATTTCTTCGAGACCGTCCAGCACGAGCTCGCCTCCGCCCATGGAAAGGATGCCGCCGAAGAGATCGACCGTCAGGTGATGCTGACCGTCGCCCGCTCCCAGCTCCGCGAGCTGAAGGAGCGCAAGAGCTACCTCACCGACGTCGGCGCCGCCCAAGGGCCCTACGACATCATCCAGGTTCAGACCGCCCAGATGGGCGCCGACGCGAGCAAGGAGTGGGCCGACATCATCGCCCGCGAGGAGCAGGTGCCCGAGTACTTGAAGGCCGTCAGAGCGAACCTCGAGCACGGCGCCGGAGAAGGCCGCCAAATCTACCGCGGATTCATTGAAAAAGACGGGATCGAGGGAGCCGAGAGCGCCGCCGAGTACTTCGGCACGGAGCTGATCGCAAAGGCGAAGGAGCAGCTGGCCCCCGCCGACTTCGAGGCGCTCAAGCCCCGTCTCGAGGCCGCCGGCCGAAAAGCCCAAGAAGCCTACCGGCAGCACGCCGAGTTCCTGAGAACGAAGGTCCTGCCCGTCGCGACCGAGCGATACGGCATCGGCAAAGACGAGTACGCCTGGAAGCTGAAGAACGAGCTCGGCGTCCACGAGTCGCCCGAGCAGCTCCAGGTCAAGGGGAAGGAGATCGCCGCGCGGCTGACCGCCCGCATGGCCGAGCTGGCCAAGCAGATCGCCCCCGACAAGACCTTGCCCGAGATCATGGCGGATTTGCGCGCCGACCATCCGAAGAACGACGCCGAGCTTCTCGCTAAATACCGCGAGGTCTCGGAGCGCGCGCGGGACTTCGTGGTGAAGGAAGGATTGTTCGCGATCCCCAACGACTATTCAATCAATGTCATCGAGACCCCGCTCGGCATGCGCTCCCACATCGGCTCGGCGGCCTACTTCCCCGCGCCGCCGTTAGATGCCTCCAAGAAAGGCGTTTTCCTCGTCACCCCGTCGGCCGGCGCCGAGGGGCGCCTGGCGATCCACAATTTCTCGAAAATCCCCACGACCGTCGTCCACGAGGCTTTTCCCGGACACGACATGCAGTTCTGGAGCTTTCAGCGCGCCGGGGTTCCGACCGTCCGGCACCTCCTCGACCAGGCCGGCTTCGCCGCGAGCCTGAACATCGAAGGCTATGCCCACTACGCGGAGGAGCTCATGCGCGCGCGCGGCTTCTTCACGCCCAAAGAGGAGCTGACCCAGCTCGGCGCCCAGCTGTGGCGGGCGTGGCGCATTTCCTTGGATGCCGCCTTGCACACCGGCGCGGTCACGATGGAGGAAGCGACGAAGACTTTGATGGAGAAGTCCTTTTTGCCTGAAGCCATCGCGAAGGTCGAGCCCTACCGCTACGCGAAGATGCCCACCCAGGCGCTGACCTACCTTCTCGGACGCCTCCAGATCGAGGAACTGAAGGAGGCGTACAAGAAGCGGACCGGCAAGGGCTACAGCGAGGCCGAGTTCCATCAGGCGTTCCTGAGCTACGGGCCGGCTCTGCCGAGCCAGATCGGCCCGGCCATGCTCGAGAGCGCTCGACCCGGGTCGTGGCTCCGGCGGGCGTGGCATAACCCGCTCGTCACCGTGATCGCCTCGGTCGCCGCCGCCGCCCTATTCAATGGCGGCGTCTACCTCTGGATGGGCGCGCAGTCCGCGCAGGAATTTCTTTCGACCTACCTGATCGAATGGACCCTGTCGCTCGACAACCTCGTCGTGCTCTCGACCGTGCTGCACACCTTGCCGCGCGCGATACGGCCCAAGGTGCTCGGCTGGGGCATTCTCGGAGCCGTCCTGATGCGCATGGCGATGGTGACCGCCGGGATGAGCCTGGCCGCCGCGACGCCGGCGCTGTTCGTCGTGTTCGGCGGATTCCTGCTGACGGTCGCCGTCAAGATGTTCAAGCCCGAGTGGGATCTGATCGGCTGGGCGATCGGGCGCGTCAAGAGCGCGTTCAAGGCGCGGGCCGCCGCCCCCGGCGCGCCGAAGAAGGCCTCGCGCTTCGCGTCCCCGTTCGTGCTGGGCCTGCTCGCCGTGGTCGGCTACGACGCGATCTTCGCGCTCGACTCGGTGCCCGCCGCGCTCGCGATCTCCTCGAGCGTGTTCATCATCGTCGCCGCCAACATCTTCTCGGTGCTCGGCCTTCGTTCCCT
>JAHFCD010000159.1 GCA_023249695.1 Elusimicrobiota bacterium | reverse complement strand
CGTAGGCGAGCTCGGCGTGCACGGGGCCGGCCGCGGGCGCGAAGCTGATTCCCGCCGAGAGCCCGGCGTGGGAGATCCCGCCCGAGTCCGTCCCATACACCGGCTTGATCGACGCGGCGGCGGCGGTGAGATCGACGAAGAAGCGCTTCGAACCGGGAATCGGAATGGCCGTGTGCGCCCACGCGTGGACGAAGCGGCGCGCGGAGATTTCCTGGGCGAAGTAGCCCGGAAGGATCAGCGGGAACTCCGAGGTCTGGGTCAGCATGCCGCCGAGACGGTACGCGGTGAGGCGCCCGATCTGGCCGCCGCCGCCCGCGTTCAGCCCGCCGCTGACCCGGCTGCCGCCCGGACCGGGCAAGGACGCCATGATCCGGGTCCAATACAGGCTGACGTTGCGCCTCACGTAGCGGTCGCCGTTGTAGCCGTACGACGCGGGGCGGTCCCGCACGCGCGTCTCCGCCCACAGCGACGCCTCCAGAGCCCGGCCGCGGTCCATGCCCGGCTCGACGCCGCCCAGGCGCAGGCCCCCGCGCGCGACGCCGGTCCACTCGTCGGGCGGAGGCTCGAAGCTTTCGTCGGCGTGGTCCGCGCGCTGATAGTCGGTGTACTCGGCCGCGACGCGGAACACGCCGCTCAACGGAAGGGGGCCGATGTCTCCCACGCGCGGATACAGCGAGATCGACGGGCTCAGGCCGTGGCCGATGAAGGCCTCGCCGGGCTTCTCGTCTCCGCGCGTGATCTGATTGTGGCCGAAGGCGTAGCCGCCGCCGCTGAAGCCGAAGCCGACGTCGGTCCGCCCGCCGAATATCCCGGGCAGGCCGAGCTCGGTGTCGATGTACACCGGCGCCAGCGCCAAGCGCCACGCGGAGCCGGGCCCCATCGCTCCGGGGCGGTTGAGATAGAGGAACCCGTAGGGAGAGGAAGGCCCGGGATTGCCGAGGCCGTCCTCGTAGCCGCCCTCGAGCAGCAGGCGCTTGGCGTCGTCGATCTGGGCCCGCGCCGGCGCGGCCGCGAGCAGAACGGCGGCCGCCATTATCCCGAGTGAGCGCCTCATTAACCGAGTCTATAAGTTTTTGCTATGCTTGGAAAACCATGGCACTCAACATCGTCGTCTGCGTGAAAAGCATCCCCTCCTCCGTGAACGTCGGCGTCGACGCCTCCGGCCAGCCCAAGATCGCCGGCGTCCCGACCGCCCTGAACCCCTTCGACGAGTTCGCCGTCGAGGAGGCCGTCCGCCTCAAGGAACGCGTCCCCGGCTCGACCGCGACCGCGCTCACGGTCGGCCCCGACGCCGCCGCCGAGGTCCTGCGCGAGGCCATCGCCCGCGGCGTGGACGGCGGCGTTCTCGTCACCGGCGCCGAGTTCGAAGGCGGCGACTCCTACGCGACCAGCCTGGCGCTGTCCGCCGCGCTCAAGAAGCTCCACGCCGAAAAGCCCGTCTCGCTCGTGATCTTCGGCAAGAACACGAGCGACATCGGCGCCGGCGTCGTCGGCACCCAGACCGCCGCGTGGCTCGACTGGGCCTCGGCGTCCGCGATCAAGAAGATCGACGAGATCAACGAGCAGTCCGCGACCGTCACCCGCATGATGGAGGATGGCGTGGATACCGTGAAGCTCCAGCTTCCCGCCTGCCTTTCCACGGTCAAGGAGATCAACGAGCCTCGCCTCCCCTCGCTGAAGGGAAAAATGGCCTCGAAGAAAGCCGTGTTCCCGAAATGGACCGCGGCCGACTTGGGCCTTCAGCCCGCCCAGGTCGGCGCCGCCGGCGCCGGCGCCTCGGTCCTGAAAGCCTCCCTCCCCCCCACCCGCCCCGCCGGCCTCAAGGTCGAGGGCGCGACCGCCGCGGAAAAAGCCTCGAAACTCGTCGACATCCTCGTCGAAAGGAAGCTCATCTAATATCATGGCCAACGGAATTCTCGTCGTCGTCCTCCCCTCGCGGGGAGCCCTGTCCCCCTCCTCGTACGAACTGCTCGGCGCGGGCCGCGTCCTCGCGGACGCGCTGAAGCAGCCGCTCCTCGCCGCCGTCGTCGGCGGCGGAGCCGCGGCGCTCGCCGCCGACATCGCGGCGCGCGGCGCCGAGAAGGTGTTCGCCGTCGAGCACGCCTCGCTGGCGAATTTCACCGAGGAGGCCTACGCGAAGGCCGCCGCCGCCGCCGCCGAAAAATCCGGCGCCTCGAGGATCGTCCTCCCCTCCACCGTCGCCGGCCGCGCCGTCGCCGCGCGCCTGGCCGTGCTCCTCAAGGCCGGGCTCGCCACCGACGTCACCGAGATCCTGTCCGACGGCAAAGTTCGCCGCGGCTACTACGGCGGCAACCTGATCGCCGAAGTCGAGTTCAAGACGAGCGTCGCCGTGCTGACCGTGGCGCCCATGACGTTTCCCCGCGCCGAGCCGAAAGGCGCCGCCGCTCCCATCGAAGCGGTCGCCTTCGAGCCGGACGCTTCGAAGAGCGAATTCGTCTCGTTCAAGGCCGAAGAGTCGCGCGAGATCGACCTCGGCGCCGCCGAGAAGGTCGTCTCCGGCGGCTTCGGCCTCGGCGGGCCCGACGGCTTCAAGCTCGTGTTCGACCTCGCGCACGCTCTCGGCGCCGCCGTCGGCGCGAGCCGCCGCGCCGTGGACTCGGGCTGGATCCCGTATCGCCATCAGGTCGGCCTGACCGGCCGCACCGTGCGCCCCAAGCTCTACGTGGCGGTCGGGATTTCGGGGCAGATTCAGCATCTCGCCGGCATGTCCTCGTCGAGCACGATCGTCGCGATCAACAGCGACAAGGATTGCCCTCTGATGCAGATGGCGTCGATCGCGGTGCAGGGCGAGTATTCCGAGCTCCTGCCGCTGATCACCGGCGAGATCAAGAACCGCAAGGGCGCCGTCGCGACCGCGGCGTAAGCCTATTCCGATCCGAACCTTCCGGGGCGTCGGCGCGCTCGGAGCCTCGGTGTTCGCGGTCTACGTGCTCGGCTCCCTGGCCTTGGGGGAACGCTTCCCGTTCTCCAACTTCTCGATGTTTTCCAGCGAGGTCAGGACCGAGACCATCTTCGTCGTGCGCGCCGACGGCCTCGCCGCCGATCCCGTGCACCTGACCGGCTACCGCGGCGGCCCGGCGGGGAAGCCCGCGGCCACCCCGGGAGACTGGATTCTGGCGGAGTTCACCGAGCAGACCCACGCCCGACGCGCCGCGGACGGAGCCCCCGACGGGCCGTTGACGATAACCGCGGACGTCTGCACGGCGAGCCTCGAGCTTCCGGCGCGGCGCACGCGCGTCGACTGCGAGCCCTTCTGGCGAGGGACGGCGAGGCGGCGATGGCGGTGAACGCCCCGAACGAGCGCCTGCGCTACGCCGCGGCGCGCGCCGTGCTCTCATATTCCCTCGCCTCGGCCTGGTTCATCCTGCGGGAGACCGCGGCCGCGGCCGTCGACTCCGGCATGCGCGGCGGCCTCGTCACGCGGGCGCTCGCGTCGCCCTGGTCCGCCGCGGCGTTCTGCGCGTGCGTGCTCTGGATGCCGCTCCGCCCCTCGGCGCTCCCGGCCGCCGCGGTCGCGCTCGCCTTCTTCGCCGGCAACGAGGCCGCCCGCTGGATCGACCCCAAACACGTCGAGCACTGCATCGTGATGCCGGGCGCCGTCGTCCTCCTCTACGCGGCGTCGCGCGCCGCCCGGCGCGGCGCTCCGTCCGCCCGCGCGGAGTCCGAATCCTGGGAGCTGTGCCTGTGCCTGATGGGCGCGATGTACTTCATGGCCGGCCTCACCAAGCTCCGCGACGCCGGGCCCGCCTGGATCAACGGCGACTACATCCGCCTGCTCGCCGCCGCGGCCGCGGCCAAGAGCGACGGGCTCCTGCGCGCGACGCGCCAGGCGCTCGCCGACAGCCCCTCGCTCGCGCTGACCGCCTCCATGGGAACCGTCGCCGTCGAGCTCGGCGCCGCCGCCTTCGTGGTGCCGGCCTGGCGGCCGTGGGCCGCGGGGGCCATGTTCTGCGTGCACGCCGGCATCGCGGTCATCATGGGCATCAACTGGGAGGGCTTCCCCCTCCTGCTCCCGATCCTCGCGCTTCCCCTCCCCGCCCGCCTCTCCGCGCGCCTGAAATAGGCCTCGCGGCGAGGCTCGCGACGGCCCGGCGGCGGGATCATGCCCTCCGGGGACGTTCGGATTGACCTCACTCCGGGGTCCGTCCGCGGCGAACGAGGACGCCCTTGCCGCGGCGGACCCCAGGCCCCATCGGGCATGATCCCGCCGCCGGGCCTCGGCAACGCGCGAGCGGTAAGCTTCAGGGAGGGATGCAGGCTGATCGGGCGGGGAGATGATCTTCATCGGGGCTTGGGGTTCGCCGCGACCAGGGGACTTTATAGTCGCGGACAACCCCAGAGGGCGGGTCAATCCCGCCCGTCCCCGGCGAAGATCATCTCCCCGGCCCGCCCACGCGCACATCGCGAAAATGAAGCGGCCGGTCCCCTCGGGGACCGGCCGCTCGCTTTGACTGCTTGCTCCGGGTGGATTCGCCGAAGGCGAATCCGTCCCGGAGCGGCGCCTTTAGGCGGCGCAGGCCTGGGCGCGCTTCGAGTTCCGCCCCCGGGACCGCTCCGTCCACACGCACTTCCCGCCCTCGCAGCGCACCTTCGCGAAAGGCTTCCAGGCCGACCCTCGTCCCACGAACATCCAGGGCATCAGGTCCTTCGCCACCGCCGACTTCGCGTTCATAATCCCCCCGTGCTCCGCCGTCCATTCATATATAACAGGATTGCTAATATTTGTCAATAGGTAATCTAATAAAATATATTAGATATTTTTCGCGCCGCGGGCCGGGCGTTTTCTCGTCGGGGATTTAGGCGAAGGCGAGCGCGGGAACGCGCGCGGCGGCCTGCTTGTCGGACGGCGGCGGCGGGATTTTCTTCGCCGGACGGTTTCCGTCCGGGAAGATCCAGCGCGGCACGTTGTACTGCAGGACCGCGGTGAGGGTGAGGAAGGCGGCGGTGGCGATCAGCGCCGGCGCGAGCCCGGCGAAGTCGAGCAGCAGGCCCAGGAACAGCGCGCCGATGGATTCGAAGGCGACGTCCACCATGAACACCGCGCTCTCGATGCGCGCGAGCTTGTCGTCGTCCATCTCCGCGCGCTTGATCGGCTCCAGCACGATGCCGACGGGCGTGTGGAAGTATTGGACGGTGAAGAGCACACCCGAGATGATCGCGAGATTGACCCAGAACATCCCGGTCGTCAGGAACACCGGGGCGAGCAGCGCCCAGAAGAGGAGCGAGGCGAAGGCCGCGCGGCGATAGAAGCGGCCGTGCCCGACCTTCTCGATGATCGCGTCGCCCTTCTCCCCCTCCAGGCGGGCCGAGGGTATGAAGCGCCCCACGTACTCGAGCGAGAAGAGAAGCCCCATGACGCCGCCCGCGGTCGCGACCTGCACGAGCAGGATCGACGGGAAGAAGGAGACGGCGGCGACCGCCGTCGCGACGGCGGCGAGGACGCCCGCCGGCCACCACGACTTGAACCGCATGACCGCGCGCGCGCCGGCCGCAAGCAGCGCCAGCCCCGCGGGCACGGCGGCGGCCCAGAGCGGGACGGACAGGACGGACGGCGCCTTGCCGAGGGCGTCGGTGATCAGGCTCGGGATCAGCACGAACGGCAGGGCGTCGATGAGCAGGACCTCGAGGGCCATCACGCCGGTCAGGATGCGCAAGGTCCGGTTGCGCAGGATGAAGGCCAGGCCCTCCATCGGCTTATAGCGTTCGAGCATGTCGGGCAAGGACTTCTTGCCGGCGCCGGCGCGAGCGGCCTTGACGGCGCCCGGAAGCCTGAACAGTCCCTTCAGCAGGGCGAAGGGCAGGAGCAGCGCCCCGGCGAGGGCGACCAGGATCTCGCGTCCGACCCACAGGGCGCGGGCCCCGTGCGCGTCCGGGAATTGGCCGCGGTCGTTCTTGAAGAATGAGCCGAACGACCAGTTCAGGATCATGGTCAACGGATGGATCATGCTCGCGAACAGCGCGCCCATGAAGGTCGCGATCTGCGCGGCGAACCCGAGGGGCCCCAGCTTGTCGTTGCCCGGGAAGCGCGCGTCGCGGATCATGAGCCAGTAGAAAGGGATCGAC
>JAHFCD010000158.1 GCA_023249695.1 Elusimicrobiota bacterium | reverse complement strand
TACCGCTACGGCGGCGCGCCCCGGACGGTCCTCTCCTTGGATCGCGCCTCGGCGCTCGGGCCGCGCGGCGAGGTCGCGCTCAAGAGCGTGACGCTCGAGATCCGCGCGGGCGAGGTGCTCGGCATCGCGGGCGTCGAGGGCAACGGCCAGCGCGAACTCGCCGAGGCGGCCTGCGGCCTGCGCGAGCTCGCCACCGGCACGCGGATCGTCGAGGGCCGCATCGGCTACGTCCCCGAGGACCGCCATCGCCACGGCCTCCTGCTGGCCGCGCCCGCCTGGGAGAACACCTTGCTCGGCCGCCACCGCGAGCCCGCCTTCGGCACCGCGCTCGCCGTGAATCAGAAGGCCGCCCGCGCCCTGACCGCCGAGATCCTCAAGGACTACGACGTCCGCCCCCCCGAGGCCGATCAGCCCGCGGGCGCGTTCTCCGGCGGCAACCAGCAGAAGCTGATCGTCGGACGGGAGATCTCGAAGCGGCTGGCGCTGCTCGTGGTCGCGCATCCGACGCGCGGCGTGGACCTCGGCGCCTCGCGCCTGATCCACGAGAAAATCCTTCAGGCCAAGGCCGAGGGCGCGGCCGTGCTCCTCATCTCCGCCGACCTCGACGAGGTCATGGCCCTGTCGGACCGCATCGCCGTCCTCTGCGCCGGGAAGGTGGTCGGGCAGTGCGCCCGCGCCGACGCCCGGATCGAGACGCTCGGCCTCTGGATGGCGGGCGTCGAGAGCGGCTCATGAAGGCCGTCCTGCGCGAGGCCCGCTGGGTCGCGATCACGATCGCCATCCTCGCGCTCGCGCTGACGATCGGCACGCTCGCGCTCAAGCAAAGCCCGGTCGAGGTGTTCCGCCTCATCTTCAGCGAGGTCGTCTTCGACGGCTACGGCCTCGGCCAGACGTTCTACAAGGCCACGATGCTGATCTTCACCGGCCTGGCCTGCTCGCTCGCGTTCCGCTGCGGCCTGTTCAACATCGGCGCCGAGGGCCAGCTGTACGCGGGCGCCTTCGCGATGACCCTCGTGGGCCTCAAGTTTCCCGGACTCCCCGCGATCCTCCTGATCCCCCTCATGCTCGCGACGGCCGCCGCCGGCGGCGCCGCCTGGGCCGTCGTTCCCGCCGTACTCAAGGCCAAGCGCGGCGCCCACGAGGTCATCACGACGATGATGATGAACTTCGTAGCCATGGCGATGGCCAACTACCTGATCTCCGCGCATTTCCACGAGCCCGAGACGATCCACACCGCCGAGCTGCCCGCCGCCGCCGGCCTGCCGAGCTTCGAGACGATGTTCGGCCTGTTCAAGGGCTCGCCGGTCAACGCGTCGCTGCTGCTCAGTTTCATTATCGCCGCCGCGATCGCCTACTTCCTGTGGCGCACGCCGACGGGCTTCGAGTGGCGCGCGGTCGGCGTCAGCCCCGACGCCGCGCGCACCAGCGGCGTCAAGGTGTCGGCGACGACGATCAAGGTCATGCTCGCCTCGGGCGCGATCTCCGGCCTCGCGGGCAGCAACTTCGTGCTCGGCTACAAGCACTACTTCGAGCAGGGCTTCGCCTCGGGCGCCGGCTTCCTCGGCATCGCGGTCGCGTTGGTGGCCAAGAATAATCCGATCGGCGTGATCCCCTCGGCGCTGCTCTTCGCCTTCATGTCCCAGGCCGGGCTGACGCTCAACCGCACGATCCCGCGCGAGATGTTCGACATTCTGCAGGCCGCGGCGATCCTGATCGTCGTCATCGCGCAGAACAAGCTCGGCGGCGAGACGAAAAAATGACCTTCCTCATTCAAGTTCTCAGGATCGCCGGACCGTACGGCCTGGCCGCGCTCGCGGGAACTTTTTCCGAGCTCGGCGGGGTGGTCAACATCGCGCTCGAGGGCATTCTGCTCGCGGGAGCGCTCGGCGCGACGCTCGCGGCGTATTGGACGGGCAATCCATGGCTCGGCGTCCTGGCCGGCATCGGCGCCGGCATGCTCCTGTCCTGCCTCCACGCCTGGGCCACGCTTCGTCACCGCGTGGACCAGATCGTGTCGAGCCTCGCCTGCAACTTCCTCGCCGCGGGCCTGTGCCGCTTCATCCTCAAGCTCGTCTTCCACTCCACCTCGAACTCCGCGCGCGTGGAAGGCCTCGGCGACTGGGGCCCGTTCGACCCTTTCCTCGTCCTCTTCTTCGTCATCGCGGCCGTCTGCCATTGGACCGTCTATCGCACGCGCTTCGGCCTGCGCCTGCGCGCCGTCGGCGAGCACCCGAAGGCGGCGGAGAGCCTCGGGATCTCGGTGCTCGCGATGCGTTTCAAAGGCGTCCTCCTGTCCGGCGCGCTCGCGGGCCTCGGCGGCGCCTGGCTGGCGCTCGAGCAGCATCAGTTCACCGACGGGATGTCGGGCGGCCGCGGGTACATCGCGCTCGCGGCGGTCATCCTCGGACGCTGGACGCCGCTCGGCGCCGCCGGCGCCGCGATCTTCTTCGGCCTCGCCGAGTCGCTCCAGATCATCCTCCAGGCCTACGGCGTCAGCATCCCCACCCAGTTCGTGCAGATGCTTCCCTACCTGATGACCTTGGCCGCCGTGGCCGGCGTCGCGGGCAAGTCGCGGCCCCCGGCCGCGGACGGCATCCCGTACTCCTCCGAGCAGGATTAAAGCCCGCCGAGCTCGTAGGCGGTGACGGCCTTCTTCTTGCCCTTCACCATCAGCCGCGTGCGCGCGAGGCAGGGCCACTTCTTCTTCACGCGCGCGTACACCGACGCGGAAACCAGAATCGTCCCCGGCTTGGCGTTCGACTCGAGGCGCTGGGCCAGGTTGACCGCGTCGCCGATGTAGGTGTACTCGCGGCGGTCGCCCGAGCCGACGTTGGCGCGCACCGCGCGGCCCGCGTTGATGCCGATGCGCACCTCGAACGGCCCGCCCTCCGACGCGAGGCGCGCGACGAGCTCTAAAATGCGCCGACCCGCCTCGACGGCCTTCTCCGGGCGGCGGAAGGCGGCGAAGATGCAGTCCCCGACGAACTTGTCGACGAACCCGCCGCCCGCGTGGATCAGGTCCGCGGCCGGGCCCAGGATCTTGTTGAGCGCCGCGACGACCTCGCGCGGCGCGTGCTTCTCCGAGTAGGAGGTGAAGCCCTTCACGTCCATGAACAGGAACGCGCCGTCGAAGGCGGCGTCGGGAAGCTCGTAGACGCCCTTGGCCGCGCGCGCGCCGACGGCGCTCCACACGTTGTGCGGCGTGTAGCGGCGGATGACCTCGGTCTGCAGGCGCAGCTTGGCCGCGTCCGACACGCTCTTGCGGCTCAGGTTGGCCATGAACGACTCGGTGTCGTCGATCGCGGTCTCGCTGCGCGCGAGCATGTGCTCCGCGCTTTGGGCGGCGCGGCAGGCGGCCGGCATGTCCTTGGGCATCGAGACCGTCGCCTTCCCCGGCACGGACAAAGCCATGAAGCCGACCGTCGTGGTGTGGTAGTACGAGCCGCCGAACGGCAAGGAGGCGTCGGAAGCCTCCTCGAAGCTGCTCAAAAACGGGAGCAGCTCCCCGCCCGAGTAGAACCCGAAGATCGGGACGCTCCGGCCGAACACCTCGCGGGCCGCGTCCATCTCGAGATCGATGCGGCTGTTCAGCCAGGCGGAGCGCGTGCAGCAGGACACGGCGATCACAAGCGAGGGCTTGCGGCCCTTGAGCGCCCCGAGCGCGCGGCGCGCGGCTTCGCGCGCGCCGCCGATGAGGCCCTGGCGGCTCGCGGCGATGAGCTGGACGCGCCGGCCCTGCAGGTCTTCCGGCGGATAGTACTCGATCCAGCCCTTCTTGAAATCCATGCGCACCGGCAGCTTCATCAAGGTCTTGCCGGCGTGCTCCCCCTCGAGATGCAGCGCGAAGCCGAAGCGCTGGATCGAGCGCAGCAGCACCTCGCGCGAGGCGTCCGCGCCGAAGAACTGGCGATAGTAGTCGATCGCGGGGATGCCGTCGACCGCCAGGACGCGCGCGCCGTCGGCCTTGGTCACGCGCGCGAGCGGGCCGACGGGCGACCAGCCGTGCTCGAAGCCGAAGCCGAGGCCGACCTCGGAAGGCAGGTCGATCATCGTCAGGCTCGCGGCCTCGTTCTCGAGCTTCGGGCCGACGTACTGCCAGCCCTTGGAAAACAGCGGGCTCTCCATGCCCGCGTCGTGATCCCCCGAGGGCACGCCGCCGAAAAACGGCATGCCCGGCAGGCGATCGTGCAGCTTGCGCAGAAGGCGGTCGTCGCGCCCGTCGCTGACGCCGGAGATCACGAGCCCGAGCTGGCAGCGGTCGGGCGGCGGACCCAGCTCGTCGGCGATTCGCTCTCCGGCGCCGGCAGGGTCCGTGCCGATGCACGAGCCCGCGAAGGCGAAGCCCGCCTTGGGGTAATCAAGGAGGAGCACCGCGACCGAGTTCTTGCTCACGCCCGCGGGCGTGATCTCGGCGTAGGAGGAGCCGCCGACCAGGATCGCGGGATCGAGGACGCGGCACAGCGCCGCGTGGACTTTTTTCTGATCAAGCTTGACGCCGGCGAACACCAGCGCCAACGACGGATTCGGCACGGCTTTCTTGGCTTGGCGCACGGCGTCACGCGCCGCTTTGGCCGGGTCCCTGCCGGTGCCGAGACCGATGCCTATCCTCAAATAAGACCGGGGCGAGTCTTGCAGTGAGCCTCGGATATCTTGGGCATTTCGCCCGGCTTAAGCACGGTGACGGCCCCGAAGCAGGGCTTTCAGCGCGCGGAAGAGGTTGACCGGGCCGGGGCGAAGGAGCAGATCGCAATCAAGCGTCGAGTAAACGAAGGATGGCTCCTTTGCATAGTGGTTGACCACCGGTACGCCGATCATAACATAGTCCACGCGCGCGGCGTTCAAGCCGGACAAGGCCGTCATCATGCGGCAATCAAGCGGTCGACCCTGACGAAAAGCAGAACGAGCGCCCCGATGTTCGAAAATGCGAAAAGCCAAAGCAGAAGCGAAACCGTCGCGGCGCGTCGGTTCGCCTTAGCCCGATCGACAGCGGCCTGTCTGCCCACCGACAGGATCAGATCGTTCGCGTACTTCGTCATGAGATCGAAACGCAACGCTTGAGGGCCCAACGCCAAGACGATCGCCTCTTTTTTTCTGCCTTGAAGGAGCGCCGGGATCAGCTGAGTCTCCCGCACCGTCTTGAATTCGCTCCACACGGCCGAGAAGGAACGGAAGGTCTCCTCTCCGCGCGCGCCGTACGCTTCCGTCGAGAGGCCGCGCGCAACGGCGGCGTCCACCTGCCGGCTCACATCCTTGATCTGTTCGTGAAGCCGTCTCCGTTTTTGCACGTCTTCCTCGTTGATCATGGTCACAAGCAGCATCCGCGCCTTGAACAAGCTCACTTTGAAGCCGACGAGATCCGAAAAAGGAAGGAGACTATTATCGTACATGCCGCCGACCATGCGGTTGATCCGGCCGACTCCGTATTGCCCAATGCCCGCGATCGCCAGACATCCGCAGCCGATCAAGATCGTCAAATGCAGATACGCGCTGCGCATCCGAGTTCCACTCAGCATATCCCTCCGCGCGAAAAAAATCTAATAATTTTTTACATTAATCATAGATTACATATATTATAATACCTCCGTCATTCGACGTCAATGGCAGGCGGACCCGGGGACGAGCGGCCCTTGATTATTCCCGCGGCCGGAGTACAATAAGCCGATGATCCTCGCCGCCTTGACCGCGTCGGTCCTGTTTTCCGCGCCGGCCCGCGCCGTTGAGCCGCCGCTGCTCGAGGTCGTGAGCCGGCGGGTCATCGCGCCGGCCTCGTTCATCCCGGTCTCGAACGCGCCGAAAAGCGCGCCGCTGTCGCTCGTCGTCGAGGCGGGCTCGGGCTGGGACGGCCCCGGCTTTCTCGAGGGCGTGCTCGGCAAGGCTTCCTCGATCTTCGGCCAATGCGGCCTGGCCCTCGGCCCCGCCGAGGTCCTGACCGTGCGCTGGACGCCGGAGGGCCTGCGGCGGCTCAACGTCGCCAATCCCTACGCCGGACCCGCGCAGATGGCCGTGATGGACGAGCCGCTGCTGCCCGCGGGCCGTCCGGCCGGCTTTCTATTCGCGCGAAGCGTGCCGTCGACCGCGTCCGCGTACAACGTCCGCTCCGTGGAAACCCTCGGACG
>JAHFCD010000157.1 GCA_023249695.1 Elusimicrobiota bacterium | reverse complement strand
GACGGAAGCGACGGCGGCGGCGACGGGCGGAATCAAGAAGACTCCCGCGACGTTCCGCGCCATCCTGGGCGAAAAGATCGGCATGACGCAGATCTTCCACCCCAAGGATCAGAACCTTTACGGCGTGACCGTGATCCAGGCCGGACCTTGCCCCGTGCTCCGGGTCAAGACCGCCGACGCCAAGGACGGCTACAACGCCGTGCAGCTCGGCTTCGGCACGATCAAGGACAAGTCCCGGAACTCGGCCGAGCGCGGCCAGTTCAAGGCGGCGGGCGTCGGCTCGCAGAAGTACGTGCGCGAGATTCGCGCCGCGAACCTCGCCGGCCTCGAGGCCGGCCAGACCGTTCTCGCCGACACCTTCAAGACCGGCGACTACGTCGACGTGCAGGGCGTCTGCAAAGGCAAGGGCTTCGCCGGCGTCATGAAGCGCCACAACTTCAAGGGTCTGCCCGCCTCGCACGGCGCGTCGGACAAGGAGCGCTCGCCGGGGTCTTTGGCTTCCCGCCGCTCCCTCGGACGCGTGATGCCCGGCCAGCGCATGGCCGGCCATCTCGGCAACGTCATCACGTCGACCATTAAAATCGAGGTCGTCTCCGTCGACGCCGAGAAGAACCTGATCTACGTCGCGGGCGCCGTCCCCGGCCCCCGCGGCGGCCTCGTGACGATCTACGAGACCGTCAAGAGCAAGAAGGTCCGCATTGACACCGTCAAGTCCCTCATCAAGAAGGACAAGATGGGTAACATCATCAAAGCCGCCGTCAAACCCGGCGCCGCGAAGAAGTAAGGGATCAACATGGACGCTAAAGTTATCGACGTCAACGGCAAAGAGACCGGCACGGTCTCCCTCAAAGAGGAGATTTTCGGCCACAAGCCGGAGAAGCGCTTCCTTCATGAGTTCGTCACCATCTACCTCGCCAACCAGCGCGCGTGGAGCTCGAACACCAAGAGCCGCACGACGGTGTCCGGCGGCGGCCGCAAGCCGTGGAAGCAGAAGGGAACCGGCCGCGCCCGCGCGGGCTCGATCCGTTCCGGCCTGTGGCGCCACGGCGCGATCATCCACGGTCCCCGCACGGGCCGCGGTTCGCGCCTCGACTACCCTCGCCAGAAGGCCCGTCTCGCTCTCGCGCAGGCCCTGTCGGCCCGCGCGCAGGACGGCGGCCTCGTTTGTGTTAAGGACTTCGTCCTAAAGGAGCCGAAGACGAAGCTCGTCGCGGCGACCTTGGCGAAACTCGGCTGCGAGGGGAAGACGCTCATCGTCCTCGACGCTCCGAACCCGGCGCTCGTCCTGGCCGCCCGCAACCTCGCCACCGTGGCGGTCCGCCTCGCGGCGGATATCAACGCTTACGAGGTTCTTTACTGCAAGAAGCTCGTGATCACGCAGCCCGCGCTCGAGAAGCTCGGCGCGCGCTGGAACTAAGGGAGTACGACGATGTCCGATAAAGCTCTTCACGAAATTCTGGTCCGGCCCCTCCTCACCGAGCGCGGCACGGGCAACCAGGAGAAGTACAACCAGTACCTCTTCGAAGCCGCTCCCGACGCGACGAAGACCGACATCAAGCGCGCCGTCGAGACGATGTTCAAGGTCACCGTCGAGAAGATCCGCACGCAGGTCGTCCCCGGCAAGTTCCGCCGGTTCGGACGCGGCGGCGGCATGCGCCCCGACTGGAAGAAGGCCATCGTCACGGTGACGAAAGGTCAGAAGATCGACTTCGCGACCCCCGCCGCCTAAGAGAAAATATCATGGCCATCAAATCCTATAAGCCGTACACGCCTTCCCGCCGCGGGATGACCTCCCAGGACTACTCGGACGTCACCACGAACGTTCCTGAGAAGAGCCTCGTTTCTAAATTGACCCGCAAGGGCGGCCGCAACAACACCGGCATGATCATGGTTCGCCATCAGGGCGGCGGCCACAAGCGCGCGTTCCGCGCGATCGACTTCAAGCGTCACGACAAGGCCGGCGTCCCGGGCAAGGTCGTCTCGGTCGAGTACGATCCGAACCGCTCGGCGCGCATCTGCCTCGTCAACTACGCCGACGGCGAGAAGCGCTACATCGTGCAGCCCGCCGGCATGAAGGTCGGCGACGCGATCATGAGCGGGCCCGAGGCCGAGATCAAGATCGGCAACGCGCTTCCCCTCATCAAGATTCCTGAAGGTACCTTCATCCATTGCGTGGAGCTCAACCCCGGCAAGGGCGCGCAGATGATGCGCTCGGCCGGCACCCAGGCCCAGCTGATGGCGAAGGACGGCGGCTACGCGCAGATCAAGATGCCGTCGGGCGAAGTTCGCATGGTGCCCGACACCTGCTACGCGACGATCGGCCAGGTCGGCAACTTCGAACACAACACGATCACGCTCGGCAAGGCCGGCCGCAACCGCCACCTCGGCATCCGCCCCACCGTCCGCGGCGGCGCGATGAACGCGACTGACCATCCGCTCGGCGGCGGCCGCGGCAAGTCGAAGGGAAACAACCACCCGCGCTCTCCTTGGAACCAGCTCTCGAAGGGCTTCAAGACGCGCAATAAGAAGAAGGTCTGGGGCTGGATGATCGTCTCCGACCGGCGCCGCTCGGCGCAGCACGCTTAACGAGGAATTATGAGCCGATCCACTAAGAAGGGACCCTACGTCGAGCCGAAGCTGCTCAAGAAGGTTCAGAAGCAGAACTCCGCCGGCGAGAAGAAGCCGATCAAGACCTGGGCGCGCCGCTGCACCATCACGCCCGAGTTCGTCGGACACACGTTCTCCGTGCACAACGGCCGCAAGTTCTTGCCCGTTTATGTCAACGAGCAGATGGTCGGCCATAAGCTCGGCGAATTCTCATTCACGCGCTTCTTCAAGGCGCACGGCGGCACGAACAAGGCCGCGGACGCGAAGACCTGATCTGACTAAGGGATAAAGAGAAATATCATGGAAGCTACTGCACACTCTCGGTTTCAGCGCTACGGAACGCGCAAGGTCGGCCAGGTCCTCAAGGAGATCCGCGGCAAGACGGTGCTCGAAGCCGAGCGGATCATTCCGATGATGCCCCGCATCTGCTCGGTCATGGTCGGCAAGGCCGTCCGCTCCGCCGCGGCGAACCTCGTCAACCAGGCCGCCAAGAACGGCCACCAGATCAACCCCGAAAAAGTCTTCATCAAGGAATGCTGGTCCACGATGGGGCCGATGGGGAACATGAAGCGCATGCTGCCCGCTCCGCAGGGCCGCTCCTACACCTTCAAGCGCAAAGTCTGCCACTTGACCGTCATCGTCAGCGATGAGCGCGTCGCCGGCAAAGGAAAGTAATCACCATGGGTAATAAGATCCATCCGAACGCGCTCCGCCTCGGCTACATTCACGACTGGCAGTCCAAGTGGTTCTCCACGAAGGACGCTCCCGCCCTCATCGGCGAGGACTTCAAGATCCGCAACCTCGTCCGCAAGGCCTTCCGCATGGCCGCGGTCAGCTGGGTCGGCATCGAGCGCGCCGGCTCGTACCTGCGCGTCAACATCCACACGGCCCGCCCCGGCGTCGTGATCGGCAAGAAGGGCGCCGACATCGAAGCGCTGCGGAAGAACGTCGAGGCCATGACCTCGCGCAAGACGTACGTCAACGTCATGGAGATCAAGGATCCCGAACTCGACAGCCGCCTCGTCGCGGACTCGATCGCGGTCCAGCTCGAGAAGCGCATCGCCCACCGCCGCGCGATGCGCCGCGCGATGGAACGCACGATCCAGTCCGGCGCGCTCGGCATCAAAGTCATGATCTCGGGCCGCGTCAACGGCGCCGAGATCTCGCGCCGCGAGTGGCAGCGCGAGGGCCGCGTGCCCCTGCACACGTTCGCCGCGGACGTCGACTACGGCACGGCGGAGGCCATGACGCACGCCGGCCTCATCGGCGTGAAGGTCTGGATCTTCAAGAAGCAGCACTTCGTGAAGTCCCTGAAGGAGCTGCAGCTGATGGCCAAGAAAGAGGCGGCGCTCGTCGCGGCCGCGATGTCCATCGAGTCGGGCGAGCAGCCATCCGCTCCCGCCCCGGCGCCGGTGCCGGAAGGGGGACGCTAAGATGCTGATGCCCAAGCGCGTCAAATACCGCAAGCCTCACTCTCATCCCCGCATCAAGGGACCGGCGAAGCGCGGCGTCAGCCTCGCGTTCGGCGAGTTCGGCCTCAAGGCGCTCGAGCCCAAGTGGGTGACCGCGCGCCAGATCGAAGCGAGCCGCGTGACGATCAGCCGCCATCTCAAGAAAGGCGGCAAGCTCTGGGTCCGCATCTTCCCCGACAAGGCGATCACGAAGCACCCCGCCGAGACCCGCATGGGTAAGGGTAAGGGCGCTCCCGATCATTGGGCCGCCGTCGTGCGTCCCGGCCGCATGCTGTTCGAGGTCGGCGGCTTGACCCTCGACGAAGCCAAGAAGGCCCTCAAGATGGCCTCCTACAAGCTTCCCATCCTCACGAAGTTCGTCGTCCGCGAGCACATCTAATTATATGGCCGATAAAAAATCCAAGTCCGCGACGCTGGACAAATCCGCTCTCAATCCGACGGAGCTCAAAAACGAGCTTCGGACCGCGCTCGAGAAGCGCGCGAAGCTGACGTTCCAGCACAACGTCGCTCCGCTCAAGAACCCGATGGAGCTGCGCCATCTCCGCCGCGAGATCGCGCGCCTCAAGACCTACATCTCCCGTAAGGAGGCCGCGAAGTGACGAAGACCGCCGCCGCTCCCGCCGCCGCGCTCGATCTCGACCGCGGCAACCGCAAGACCCTCGAAGGAGTCGTCGTGTCCGACAAGATGAACAAGACCCGCACCGTCCGCGTGTCGCGTTCCGTCCGGCACCCGTTCTACGAGAAGATCATGAAGAAGTCCAAGAAGTTCCACGCTCACGACGAGAACAACGAGGCTCGCGAGGGCGACGTCGTGGAGATCACCAGCACCCGGCCGCTGTCCAAGCTGAAGCGCTGGCGCATCGTCCGCATCGTCAAGGCCGCGCCCAAGGGCCTGGCGGAGGCTAACGCCAAATGATCCAGCTTCGCACGATGGTCAACGTCGCCGATAACTCCGGCGCCCGCCGCCTGCAGTGCTTCCACGTGATGGGCGGCTCGTACCGCCGCTACGCGTCCTTGGGAGACATCATCGTTTGCTCCGTCGTGGATGCCCTCCCGAACGGCGCGATCAAAAAGGGAACGGTCGTCAAGGCGGTCGTGGTGCGCGTCAAGCGCAACCTGCGCCGCGCCGACGGCTCCCACGTTTCTTTCGACGACAACGCCGCGTGCTTGATCGACGACAAGAACGAGCCGAAGGGCACCCGCGTGTTCGGGCCCGTCGCGCGGGAGCTTCGGGACAAGGAGTTCCTGAAGATCGTTTCTCTCGCTCCGGAGGTCGTCTAAGATGAAGTTCAAGATCAAGAAGAAGGATAAGGTCATCGTGATCTCCGGCAAGGAGAAGGGCAAGATCGGTGAGGTGCTCGAGCTCATCGCCGGCGATAAGTTCACGCCGACCCGCGTGCTGATCGCCAAGATCAACATGGTGACGAAGCACAAGAAGCCGACGCAGACCGATCCCGGCGGCATCTCGAAGATGGAAGCCCCTCTGTCGCTGAGCAACGTCATGCTCCTCGATCCGAAGACGAACAAGCCCACGCGCGTCCGCATCAAGACCGCCGCCAACGGCGACAAGTCCCGCGTGGCGATCAAGTCCGGCGAGACGATCGCCTAATTCAGGTAAGGAACCATGGCTGAGAAAAATCAAGACGAGAAGGCGAAGGCGGCGGCGAATAAGGCCGCCCAGGCCGCTAAGAAGGCGGGCCTCGAGAAGCAGGCCGCCTCCAAGGCCGGCCCGGCGTTCGAGCTCAATCAGGACGGCCGCGAGACCGAGCACCCGGTCCCGCGCCTCAAGACTTTCTATCGCGAGAGCGTGATTCCGTCGTTCATGGAAAAGCACGGGCTCACGAACAAGCACGAGGTTCCGAACCTCCGCAAGATCGTGCTCAACGTCGGCGTCTCCGAAGCCCGCGACAACGTCCAGATGCTGGACAACGCGCGCGAGGAGCTGGCGCTGATCACCGGTCAGTGGCCGCAGGTCCGCAAGGCCACGAAGTCGATCTCCAACTTCAAGCTGCGCCAGGGCATGCCGATCGGCGTGCGCGTCACCCTGCGCGGCGACCGCATGTCGGAGTTCC